>NZ_PDZN01000039.1:0-22223 GCF_002735765.1 Janthinobacterium sp. BJB304 | reverse complement strand
TCGACTGTTAATTGTTAAAGAACTGTATTCGGTGCTACTTTCGCGCTATCGACAAAGCGTTGTGTTTGTCAGCTGCGAAGAAGGAAGAGTATGAAGCATTTCACTACATCCGTCAACTCCTTCTTTTCTCTCGTCTCACTCGGCATTTGCATGCGTCGTTCAGCGAGGGGGCGAATTATAGCCCTGGCCCGTGCGGCCTGCAAGCGCTATTTTCCCGCGCAGTAAAACGGTCCTGGCACCGCACTTGCTTATACAGCCCCATGCACTGCTCCTGATGGTAGCAACTCTGGGCCTGGCAGCAACACTGGGGACAGCCCGGCTCGCTTTGCTTTGCTCCCATCTGTGACAGGTGCTACATTATGGAACACTCTCGATATTCAAAAGAGCGCCGCAGTACAGGGCCCAACGGAGGCAACGAGATCATGTATCAACCGTCAGCTACTTACCGTAGCGCACCGTTTTCGTCCATCGCGGACGCGAACACTTTGCCGGCAGGACAAGACAACGTCCCCGTCATCATCGAAACTTCCCATCAGCGTTCCGTCGCTTTTAGCCTGTCGCCCACAGCCACGCCGGACTTTACGCCAGCAGGCAAATCCGACCTGTCCTTGCTAATCGAGCAAAACCGCATGCTGCACACGCACGCGCTGCCCGCGATGGAAACCCTGTACCAGCAAATCGTCAACACGCACAATATGGTGATCTTGACGGATGCCAATGGCGTAATCGTGCATTCGCTGGGCGACGATGATTTCTTGGAGAAAGCCAACCGCGTGGCCTTGCAGCCAGGCGTGGCGTGGTCGGAACAAAGCCGCGGCACGAATGCCATCGGCACGGCCATCACGGAAAAAGTACCGACTCTGGTCCATGCAGACCAGCATTACCTTGCTGCCAATCATTTCCTGACGTGCTCCGCGGCGCCGATCACTGATCACCGGGGCAATGTCATCGGCGTGCTGGACGTCTCCAGCGACCAGCGCAGTTTTCACAAGCATACGATGGCCCTCGTGCGCATGTCGGCACTGATGATCGAAAATCAGCTGTTTTCCGCCACCTTCGAAGACGCCATCACCGTGCACTTCCACGCGCGTCCCGAATTCATCGGCACCTTGATGGAAGGCATTGCCTCGTTCACACCGGGCGGCCGGTTCTTATCGGCCAACAAGAATGGCTTGTTCCAGCTGGGCCTGTCATTTGCCGCACTGCAATCCCACACCTTCAGTTCCCTGTTCGGCCTGCCCGTTTCCGCCCTGTACGAACATTACCGCACGGCCTCGCCCGGTTTGCTGAATCTGTGCATGCACAGCGGCGTGCGCGTGTATGGGCGCGCGCAGTTGCGCCTGTCTAATAGCGTGTTCCAGCACGGCTTTACCGCCAGCACCGATCACAGCGACATCAACGCGGTGCCGGCGGCGATCCCCGCACCGCCCAGCCACGCGGCCAATGCGGCGCGCCGCCTGTCCGGCCTGCGCTACCTGCGCACGGGTGATCCGCAACTGGAACTGGTGATCGAAAAGGTCAACAAGGTATTGGGACGCGATATTCCCATCCTCGTCATGGGCGAAACAGGCACGGGCAAGGAATTGCTGGCGCAAGCCATCCACAACGATTCGCCACGGGCCATGGGACCGTTTATTGCCGTCAATTGTGCGTCCATCCCGGAAACCCTGATCGAATCCGAACTGTTCGGCTACGAAGACGGAGCATTCACGGGCGCGCGCAAGAAAGGCGCGATCGGCAAGATCCTGCAAGCCAATGGCGGCACCCTGTTTCTCGACGAAATCGGCGACATGCCCTTCGGCTTGCAGGCGCGGCTGTTGCGCGTGCTGCAGGAACGCATGGTCACGCCGCTGGGCAGCAGCAAATCGATCACCGTCAATGTGGAACTCATTTGCGCCACGAATCACAACTTGCGCGAACGCATGGCCAAGGGTTTATTTCGCGAAGATTTGTATTACCGATTGAATGGCCTGGTGGTGAAACTGCCGCCCCTGCGCGAGCGCACGGACCTCGACACGGTCGTGAAGAAAATCCTCGCGACGGAAGCGCCCGACACGCGCTACACGGTGGCGCCCGATATCCTGCGCCTGTTCCACCAGCATAAGTGGCCTGGCAATTTCCGCCAGTTGACGAACCTGTTGCGCACGGCCATCGTCATGGCCGGCGACGAGCATGAAATCTGTTTGCGCCACATGCCCGATGATTTCCTCGACGATATTGAGATGACGCAAGCGACTGCCGCCAGCGCCAGCACGGACCGCATGATCGCGGCCGGCGCCAATTTGGAAGAGATGGAGCAAAGCGTGATCCTCAAGTCGCTGGACGCCCACGGCGGCAACGTCTCGGCCACGGCGCGGGCTCTGGGCGTGTCGCGCAACACGATCTATCGCAAGGTGCCGCACCTGAAATAGCCTAGAGTAGACGGGGAAAGCCCGGCGACATCTTGCGCCGGCCCTGCTTGTCGATGGTCATCAGGTCGACTCCGTCCATGCGCGCGGCCATCGCATGCGCACGCGCCGCCCCCGTCACCATGAAGGTCGTCGACAAGCCATCGGCCAGCAAGCCCGTGGGCGCCAGCACGGTCACGCTGGCCAGTTCGCGCGGCGAATCGCCCTTCGAAGGGTCGAAGATGTGGTGATGCGCGAAGTCGGGCGTGAACGCGCATTCGTAATCGCCCGACGTGGCCACGCTGCGCCCCTCCACTTTCAAGGTGGCCGCCAGGATTTCCGCGTCGCGCGGGTCCTGAATGCCCAGAATCCACGGGCGCCGCACGGCACGCTGCCCGCGCGCGACGAACTCGCCCGTATCGAGCAGCGCGTGCCGTATGCCGCGCGCCTGCACGGCCGCCAGCGCCATGTCGGCCGCGTAACCTTGCGCCAGCCCATTCAGGGTCAGCGCCATGCCAGGCTGGAGAAAACGCACTTCACGGCGATCCCACGCCAGTTGCCGCCAGCCTACCCGCGCCTGCGCGGCGCGGCGCGATGCTTCCGCAGGCAGGCTCGCCTGGTCTGCCGCCGCGCGAAACAGCCGCCATAAAGGTTGCACGGTGATATCAAACGCCCCGTCGCTCCATTGCGACAAGGCTTGCGCCTGCGCCAGCACCGTCAGCAGATGGGCATTCGGCCGGGCCAGGCGACCGTCGCGGTTCAGCTGGAAGACTTGGCTGGCGGGACTGTAAATGCTCATCAGGCGGTCGACACTCCTGGCCGCATGCAAGGCGTCTTCAATGGCCAGCTCAGCCTGGCGCTGATCGTGGTGCAACACGGTGACGGCGATCGTCGTGCCAAACGCCAACGCGGCACCTTGATAAGGGTGCACGCCGGACGCCGTGGCTGTGCCGCGCGCCATGCTGCCCGGCAAAGACAAGCCCGCCATGCCGGCCACGCTGCCTATCGCTGCGGATATAAAGGTTCTACGCTGCATTGCTGCTCTCCTCTGCCGTGGCCCGGACAATGGGTATCGTGCGGGCACGCTTGATTTCCAGCATCAAGGGCGCGCATTTTTCATCGCTGGCATAGATCACCACGCAATCCATGCATTGAAAACACTCGCCGTAATCAACTTTTCCGCTCGGCGCGATGGCGTGGTGCTCGCAACGGTGGCGGCAAGTCTGGCACGGCGTGCCGCATTCCTTGCGGCGCGGAATCCAGTTGAACAGGCGAAAGCGTCCCAGCAGCGCCAGCGCCGCGCCAAACGGGCACAGGTAGCGGCAAAAGAATTTGTAGGAAACACTGCTGAGCAACAGCAAGCCCACGGCATACGCAACGAAGGGCCACGCGCGCACGAAGTTCAGGGTAATGGCCGTCTTGAACGGTTCCAGTTCCACCAGCTTGTCCGTGATCTGGCTGGAAAACACGCTGCTGCCCAGAATGGCCGCCAGCAAGCCATATTTGATCCATTTCAAGCGACCATCGAGGCGCGGCTTGATTTTCCACTGCGGCAAGCGCAGCCAGTGGCCCAGCTTGCCCGTGAATTCCTGCAGGGCGCCAAATGGACACAGCCAGCCGCAAAACGTGCCGCGGCCCCAAATGAACAGGCTGAGCAGAACGAAAGCCCAGAGAATCACCGTCATCGGGTCGAACAGGAAGAAGCCCAGGCTGCGCCCCGCCAGCAGCGCCTGGATGACACCCGTGATGTTGACAATCGACAATTGCCCCTGGGCGTAATAGCCGATGAAGGCGATGGTAAACAACAGGAACAGGCGGCGGAACCAGGCAAATTGCCGTCCATCGCGCACCAGGCGTTTCTGCCATGCCAGTGCGCCGGCCAGCAGCGCCAGCCCGGCCAGCAAGATCAACAGTTCAGCCCGGCGCGCCTTCCACGTGCCGCGCCAGCCGGCATCGTCGCCTTGCGGCGCGCTATAAAAATCGGCAGGCAGGCGGTAGCTGAAATCGACGTTGCGCACGATACGCTCCGGATACACGATGCCCTTGCTGCGCGTGATGGTCATGGTGAACGCCAGCGGGCTGGCCGCATCGAGTCCCGCCTGGCTGATGACGCGCAATACGGCGATATTTTCAGTCGGTAACGGTCCCGCCTCCGACAAGCTCAATTCCAAGTCCAGGTCGCGCATGTCGATGGGCAAGCCATCCTGCTTCAGCAACAACCGGTCCGGCACGGTGCCGCGGACGAAATCGTCGCCCAGCACGCTGTAGCGCCCGCGCGACATGACGAGGATGGCGTGGTCGCCCTCGTCGAGCCGGTTGCGCAGCTTGTTCCAGCTGCGTTCCGTCAACAGATTGCGTCCCACCGTGGGCACGGAGACATAGGCCAGATACAGGTCGATGAACAGGCCGTCCGGCGCGCGCGTCGCTTCCGCATCAAGTCCCGCGCCGGGACTGCCGGCAAACAGGCTCTCCACATCCTTGTTGCTCAGGCGCACATGCTGGATCAAGCCCTGCTCAAGCATCTTTGCCACGCTGAGTTTCTCGAACACGTCCATGCGGATGCGGGCGATCTGGTCCGGATCGCGCCCCTGCGCAAAGCCGAGTTTCTTGCGCGACACTTTCAAGGCGGACGCCAGCACGCTCTGGTTGATGATGCGCACGGAAGCCGTCGCCTTCGACACGCCGTCGATATCAGCGTGCGTGGCATCGGCGGCGCGCTTCTTCCTGGCATCGATGGCGATATTCTGTTTCAACGACAGGCCCTGGTACTGTTTGACGAACTGGAACAGCGGCGCTTCACCTAGGCCATCGAGAAACACGGGTTCGTGCTGCGACAGCACGGCCACGTCGAGAAAACTACCCTGCGGATTGATGGCGATCAATAAATTGACGGGAACGCCGGAAAAGCCGGGAATCGGCGCCAGGTCCACCGACTCGAAGACATAGCCGACCAGTTCCGTTGCCGTGGCGTTTTGCTTGAACAGGGGCCAGACGGGCAAGTCGGCTTCCTTGTCGCCGACGACGAGCGGTGCAGGGAAGCGCCGCGCCAGCTCGGCCTTGGTGAGTACGCCGGCCCACGCCTGTCCCAGGATAAACAGGAATAGCCAGCATCCGATGAATAACCGCATTATCCGCATGCATTGCACTCCGTGCGGCGCCGCAGCTTCCGGCGCCGCATTCATTGGTTAGAAGAAAATAATGCCGCCCAGGGACACGCCATTCATCTTCGCTTCGCCGCCCGTAAAGCCTTTCGAGCGCGTCTGGCCCAGCTCGCCCACGAGGGTGATCGCACTGTTGAGCGAGTAATACGCACCGAGGGTCAAGTTGGCGTTCGACTTCAAACCGCCCGTGCCGGCCGTATTGTCGTCGTTCTTGCTGATGCCGTAGGACAAGCCCAGCTTCAGCTTGTCCGTCGTTTTATACGTGCCTTGCAGCAGCCAGTTCTTCGACTTGGTATCGCCCTGATCCGCATCGGAGAGAATGCCCAATCCCTTGCCGCCCTGGAAATTGAGCAGCACGCCAGCCGGTCCCATCTGGTACGAGCCGCCCACTTCCACACCGCGCATGGTCAGGTCATCGACGCCAGGCGTTTTCGACGTGAATTTTTGCGACTTCACGCCGAGCCAGGCTTTCAAGCCCTCCTGCGCATATGTCAGCTGCGCCTGCACTTGCGGGCTGGACTTCGAAGAATATGTCGAGCCTGCCACGATGGGCGTATCGGAAACGGGGCTGACCAGCGCCACATCGGCGCCAAAACCGCTGGACTTCGGCGTGCTGTACATGATCTGGCCATAGTTGCCCAGATAGGTATAGCCGGCGCCGATATGGCCCAGGGTCACCCGGCCCCGCTGTGTCGCCTGCACCGGTGCGCCCGAGCCCAACAAGGTCATATCGGACAGGATCGCATTCGCGCCGAAGATGCCGTAGTCGCGGCCCAGCTTGAAGGTGCCCATCTGTTCATTGCCGAACGTAAAGAAGGCCTGACGCACGTCGACCACACTGTTCTGGCTGATGGCGCTGTCCGTGGCCGTCGAGTTGTAGATACCGATCAAGGCTTTCACGTCGTACTCGCCCAGGCGCGACGAAGCCGAGGTAATCAAGCCATTCGGCAGCAAGCCGTTGCCGATGGTGGTGCGGTCCTTTTCGCCGCCGCAACCGAGCGCCTGGCCGCCCAGCGCCAGCCCGCCCACGGCATCGCCCGAACACGACACTTGCGTGTAATAGGCGTTGACGATGCCGCCCACCGACACGGTCCAGTCGCCCGCCTTGATGTCGACGGCTTGCGCCTGCCCCACCGCTGCGATTGTCATGACACCCACGCTCCCCAGCTTGCTCAATGTGTTCATTGCGTCTCCTCTTTCTTCTCTGTTTTTAGTGTGCACATCAGTGATTGATGTACCTCAAGCTTTGGCAATAAGCGTGCCCAGCACGGCTCACAGGGAGAAAGAGAAATGACGTGTTTGACGTGTGCAGCAGCGGATCAATCGCCCCGCACGGTGTTCCTTTTTTGACCGCCGGCACATTGATCGAACGCCTGCGTAAACAAAAAACTGACGGCCTGGGCCGTCAGCAAAAAGAAAGCACCCGGCGGACAGGGAGACACCCATCCGTGTGGCCCGGGCGCTTCACCCCGTTACTTCGACGCCAGCTTGAAGACCCACACGGAACCGCCCTGTTCCAGGAAGTTGACCTTCTTCGCCACCTCGCCGCCCCACAGGGGCACGGCGCCGCCCCAGCCGGAGACGACGGCCACGTATTGCGTGTCGCCGTCCTGCCAGGTGACGGGCGGCGCCACGACGCCGGAACCCGTCTGGAATTTCCACAGCTCCTTGCCCGTCTTCGCATCGACGGCTTTCAGGAAGCCTTCCGGCGTGCCGTAGAACACCAGATTACCGGCCGTGCTCATCACGCCGCCCCACAGCGGCGCGTTGTTCTTGATTTCCCAGACGATCTTGCCCGTCTTCGGATCGATGGCGCGCATGGCGCCGATGTAGTCGTCAAACAAGGGCTTGATGGTGAAGCCGGCGCCGAGGAAGGCGCCGCCCTTCTTGTAGCTGATCGGCTCGTTCCAGATATCCATGCCCCATTCGTTCGCGGGAACGTAGAACAGCTTGGTTTGCGGCGAGTACGCCATCGGCATCTGGTTTTTTGCCCCGAGGAAAGCGGGCGCGGCAAACACGGTCGTGCCCTTCTTGCCTTCCTCTCCCTTGGTCGGGTCGCCAGGGCGGCCGGCGGCGATGTAGTTCGGCCGTCCCGTCTTCAGGTCGATGCTGCTGGCCCAGGTGATTTTCTTCACGAACGGAAAGGCATTCTGCAGCTTGCCGTTGGCCGCATCGATGACGTAGAAGAAACCGTTGCGGTCGGCCTTGCCGCCGTAGCGCTTGCCATCCATGTCGAAGGTGACGAACTCGTTGGCGCCGTCGAAATCCCAGGCATCGTTCGGCGTATTCTGATACGCCCACTTGATCTGCCCCGTTTTCACGTCCAGCGCCACGGTGGACGACGAGTACAGATTGTCGCCGGGGCGCAAGTGGCTGTTCCACGGCGCCGGGTTGCCCGTGCCAAAGTAAGCGAGCTTGGTCTGCGGATCGTAGGTGCCGCCCATCCACGTCGAGGCGCCGCCCGTTTTCCACAGGTCGCCCGGCCAGGTCTTGTTCACGGTACCGGACACGCCGTTATCGATGGCCTTGCCATCCTTGTCGTAGCGGTGGCCCATATGGCCTTCCACCGTCGGACGGCTCCACACGAGGTCGCCCGTCATGGGGTTGCGCGCCTCTACCCGGCCGACGATGCCGAATTCGCCGCCCGACACACCCGTCAGCAGCAAGCCCTCGGCGATCAGTGGCGCCGCCGTCATCGAGTAGCCGGCCGCGTAATCGTCAACTTTCTCCTTCCAGACGATCTTGCCCGTGTTTTGATCCAGCGCAACGAGATAAGCGTCCAGCGTGCCGAAAATCACCAGGTTGCCGTACAGGGCGGCGCCGCGGTTGACCACGTCGCAGCAGGGCATGATGCCGTCCGGCAAGCGATGCTCATACTTCCACAGCTTGGCGCCCGTTTTCAGGTCAACGGCAAAGATACGCGAATACGATGCCGTGACGAACATCTTGCCGTTATGAATCAAGGGCTGCGATTCCTGACCCCGCTGTTTTTCGCCGCCGAACGAGAACGACCAGGCCGGCACCAGCTTGGCCACTGTCTTGTCATTGATCTGCGTCAACGGCGAATAGCGCTGGCCCTGCGTGCCCATGCCGAACGACAGCACGCTGGACGGATTCTTTGCCGTGCTGTCGAGCATGGCATTGGTAACATTGCCCACGTCGGCCGCCTGGGCCAGCGATGCCAAGCCCAAACCGATGAGTATCCCCATGATTTTTTTCTGCACAATCATCTCCCTCTGTTATTAGTATGTGTATGTATCAGGTGCTGCCGTGGTCGTGCGGCTGCGCATGCAACAAGACGCACTCTTCATCGGTGAACAGGCGCGAGCGCGTCAAGAAGCGCTTGCCTGTGCCGTTGTCGAGTGAAAACATGCCGCCATTGCCATCGACCACATCGATAATCAACTGGGTATGCTCCCAGTACTCGAATTGCTCGAGTCCCATGTAGAACGGTGTGCCATTCAAATTGCCGAGATAGATGTCGGTATCGCTGACATCGAACTCGCCCAGCGCATAGCACATGGGCGCACTGCCGTCGCAGCAGCCGCCCGACTGGAAAAACATCAGCGGGCCGTGACGTTCGCGCAACTTGTCCATCATTTCCAGCGCCGCATCGGTGGCGACCACCCTGGCAATTGCTGCACTCATGGCATCCCTTTCTGCGCGCCGCGCCTGGACTACGGGCGCGGCGCCTGTTGCCGGTTTAGAAGAAGCCCAGCGCTTTCGGGCTATAGCTCACCAGCAAGTTCTTCGTTTGCTGGTAGTGGTCAAGCATCATCTTGTGGTTTTCGCGGCCGATGCCCGATTGCTTGTAGCCGCCGAAAGCGGCGTGGGCTGGATACAGGTGGTAGCAATTGGTCCACACGCGGCCCGCCTGGATGGCGCGGCCCATGCGGAAGGCGCGCGAACCGTCGCGCGTCCACAGGCCGGCGCCCAGGCCGTACAAGGTATCGTTGGCAATGGCCAGCGCGTCGGCCTCGTCCTTGAAGGTGGTCACGGACACGACCGGCCCGAAGATTTCTTCCTGGAAGATGCGCATCTTGTTGTGCCCCTTGAACACGGTCGGACGCACGTAATAGCCGCCTTCCAGGTCGCCCGCCTGCGTGTTGCGCTCGCCGCCAGCCAGCACTTCGGCGCCTTCCTGGCGGCCGATGTCGAGGTAGGACAGGATTTTTTCCAGCTGCTCCTGCGACGCTTGGGCGCCGATCATGGTGGAAGAATCAAGCGGATTGCCTTGCTTGATGGCGGCCACGCGCTTCAGGGCCCGTTCAATGAATTTTTCGTAGATCGACTCCTGAATCAGCACGCGCGATGGGCAGGTGCACACCTCACCTTGATTCAGCGCAAACATCGCAAAGCCTTCCAGGCATTTGTCGAAATACTCGTCGTCAGCATCCATCACGTCTTCAAAGAAGATGTTCGGCGATTTGCCGCCCAGCTCCAGGGTGACGGGAATCAGGTTTTGCGCGGCGTAGCCCATGATCAGGCGGCCCGTGCCCGTTTCGCCCGTGAAGGCGATCTTGGCGATGCGCTTGCTCGACGCCAGCGGCTTGCCCGCTTCCAGGCCGAAACCGTTGATGATGTTCAGCACGCCCGGTGGCAGCAGGTCGCCGATCAGCTCGATCAACACCATGATGGAAGCGGGGGTCTGCTCGGCCGGTTTCAGGACGACGCAATTGCCGGCGGCCAGCGCTGGCGCCAGTTTCCACACGGCCATCAGAATCGGGAAATTCCACGGAATGATCTGGCCCACGACACCCAGCGGCTCGTGGTAGTGGTAGGCATAGGTTTCCGCATCGATTTGCGCGACGGAACCTTCCTGCGCGCGGATGCAGCCGGCGAAGTAACGGAAATGGTCGATGGCCAGCGGAATGTCGGCATTCATCGTTTCGCGGATCGGCTTGCCGTTATCGATCGTTTCCGCAGTGGCGATCAAGCTCAGGTTCTGTTCGATGCGGTCGGCGATGCGGTTCAGGATGTTGGCGCGCTCGGCGGGCGAAGTCTTGCCCCAGGCCTCCTTGGCGGCATGCGCGGCATCCAGCGCCAGCTCGACGTCTTCCGTCGTGGAACGGGCGATTTCGCAAAACGGCAAGCCCGTGATCGGCGTAATGTTAGGAAAGTATTCACCTTTTACTGGTGCAACGAATTTGCCGCCGATGTAATTGTCATAGCGTTGTTTGAAGGGATTGGCTACGCCCAGTTTGCTGATGTCTGCGAGATTCATGTCGTCCTCTATCGGGTTAATTAGAATGGAATTACTTAATTAAAATCAAACGTCCTGGTACAGATGGGGTGAGTACACGGAGTCTTCCGCAAATGCCGTGCCAGCTCGCCATCCCACTACAAACTTAGCCGCTTTTGCCCTTGTTGCAAGGGCGCGGCGTCAATGCCGGTGCGCTTTTCGGCGCATGCCCGGGCTTGAGCCGCGGGAGCGGGCCTGTTTGCGTTTTGAACAAGGTGAAGGCATCCTGTTCCAATCCGGGCCAGCCCTGCGGCTGCGGCCCGTCGCCGCTGCACAATGGAACAGGTGTACCAGACTGGAACACCTGTTCCTGTAACGCTACCGAATCACCACGCCCCATGGCAATTCGCCGACGGCGATATCGGCCACCTTGCGCGCGCTGGCCGTATCGATGACGGAGACGCTGTTCGAGCGGCCATTGGCCACGTACAGCTTGGCGCCATCGGGCGTGATGGCCATGTTCCACGGGCGCTTGCCGACGGGAATGGTGGCCGTCACCTGCTTGCTGGCCGTATCGATCACCATCACCGTACCGTCGATGCCGTTCGAGACATACACTTGCTTGCCGCCGGGATGGACCGCGATGCCGTTGGCATTCTTGCCTGCAGGAATGGTGGCAATCGCCTTGCGCGCCGTCATATCGATCACGTAGACAGCATTGACCAGTTCGCACGCCACGTAGGCAAGGCCCGAATCCGGACTGAAACCGATGCCGCGCGGACGCAAGCCCACGGCGATGGACGCGACCTGGCGGCGTTGCGCCACATCAATGACATCGACTTGCTCGGCCTCTTCCGCACTGACCAGCAGCCAGCGCCCATCGGGGCTGAAGACGGCATGTTCCGGGTTGCGTCCCTGCACCTTGATATCGGCCAGCAAGACGCCCGCCTGGCCATCGAGCAAGGCCACGCTATTGTTTTCCTCGACGGCCACGGCCACGTGACTGCCGTCGTACGAGGCGCTGACACCCTCCGGCGACTTGCCCAGCGCCACCGTGCGCACTGGTGCGCCAGCTTCGTTATCGATCAGCAGCAAGGCGCTGCTGGCCGCGTCCGCGACAAACAATTGCCGTCCGGTCGGGTCGGCGGCGATGCCGCGCGGACGCTTGCCTGCGGCGATCTGGCGCACGACCTGGTCGGTCGCCGTGTCGATCACGCTCACGGTGCCCGATTTTTCATTGGGGACATAGGCAAAAGGAGCGGCCTGGAGGGCGGTGCTGGCAAGCGCCGGCAACAGCCAGCACACCTGGCGCAAGCGCGGGAAGAAGTTGGGCATAATCACCTTTTCAATGGCAAAACACAGGAAAAGCGCGCGGTAGCGGCGCATCTGATAATTGCTGCATGCAAACGCCGTGCCACTGACACGCGTATAATTTCCGCCCACCAATGGAGACATGGCAGGCATATTGCTTGATACAACTATGCAGACCTGCGCCGCTCACGCGCTCAAGCAGGCTTTTATTCACATTGGAGAATCCGCATGCAGCATCGTTTCCGCCTGAACACCATCGCCAGCCTGTTTGTCGCCGGCAGCGCCACCCTGGCCCCCCACGTCTTTGCCGCCGAGGCGGCTGACTTGGCCGCCGGGCAACTCATGGATACGGTGGTCATCAGCGGCAGCCGCATCGCCCACCCCAGCCAGGAAGTGCCCGCGTCCATCGACATCGTCGACAGCGCCCGCATCCAGGAGGGCCAAATCCGCGTCAATGCCTCGGAAGCGCTGGCCGCCGTGCCGGGTCTGGTCGTACAAAACCGCCAAAACTACGCGCAAGACTTGCAAATCTCGTCGCGCGGCTTCGGCGCCCGTTCGGCCTTCGGCGTGCGCGGCGTCAAGCTGATCAGCGACGGCATTCCCGCCAGCATGCCCGACGGGCAAGGCCAGGCCGCCACCTTCAACCTCGATACAGCCGAGCGCATCGAAGTGCTGCGCGGGCCGTTTTCTGCCATCTATGGCAACCATTCGGGCGGCGTGATCCAGCTGTTTTCCAAGGATGGGAAAAATCCCCCCTCCGTCGAACTGAACGTGACGGGCGGCAGCTTCGGCACCAGCAAGGTGGACCTGTCGGCGCAGGGCCAGGCAGGCGGCATCGGCTACGTGCTCGACGGTTCGCGCTTCCGCACGGATGGCTTTCGAGACCACAGCGCCGCCACGCGCGAACAGGCGTTCGGCAAGATTACCGTCAAACCCAATGCGGACAGCAAGCTGACCATCGTCGCCAACAGCCTGCACCAGGGCAATACGCAAGATCCTCTGGGCGCCACCTGGGCCACGTTTTCCCGCGATCCGCGCGCCGGCGAAATCGATGCGAGCGACACGCAAAACCCGAAACGCACCCTGGCCGAACGCTACAACACGCGCAAGAGCATCGACCACCAGCAAATCGGCGCCACCTATGAACAATCGTTTGGCGAAGACCGCCTGCACGTGACGGCCTACGGCGGCAACCGCGACGTGATCCAGTACCAGGCATTCACCAAGGGTTTCCAGGCACCGGCCAGCCATTCGGGCGGCGTGGTCGACTTCCAGCGTGAGTTCTACGGCATCGATACCAACTGGCTGCACGTCAGCCAGTTGGCAGGCGGCAAGCTGAGCACCACCATCGGCATCGACTATGGCCGCTCCAGCGATGACCGCACCGGCTATGAAAATTACATCGGCAACACGTTTGGCGTGAAAGGCAAGCTGCGCCGCGACGAGCAAGATGTCGTCTCCAGCCTCGATCCGTATATCCAGACGGAATGGCAAAGCGGGCCATGGCTGCTCAGCGCAGGTGTGCGCTACAGCAAAATGAAAGTGTCGGTCAACGACCGCTTCCTCGGCAATGGCAACGACAGCGGCAGCCTGGAGTTCAGCCACACGACACCCGTGCTGGGCCTGCTGTATAAACTGACGCCCAACGTCAACGTGTACGCCAGCGCCGCGCGCGGTTTCGAAGCACCCACCCTGAACGAACTGTTTTACTCGGGCACGGGCGGCGGCTTCAATTACCAGCTGAAACCGGCCACCAGCACCAACCTGGAAGCGGGCGTCAAGGCCAGGATCGCCAACAACACGCATGTGAACGCGGCCGTGTTCCAGATCAAGACCAACGATGAACTGGTCGTCGACAGTTCCAGCGGCGGGCGCACCAGCTACCGCAATGCGGGCAAGACCTTACGCCAAGGCATGGAAGTGTCGCTCGACTCCAACTTGCCGTATGGTTTCACGACAAAAGTGGCGCTGACCAGCCTGCACGCCGTGTATGACCAGGCCTTCGGCAGCGTGCGCGAAGGCAGCCGTTTACCGGGCGTGCCCAGCGCCAACCTGTTCGCGGAACTGGCCTGGAAAGACACGCTCGACCGTTTCGGCGCGGCACTGGAAAGCGTGGCCAGCAACCAGGTCTACGCGGAAGACAGCAACATCGAAAAGCCGGCACCCGGCTACACGGTGTTCAATGCCCGCTTCAACGCCAAGCAAAACGTAGGGAATTGGCGCTTCAAGGAGTTTGCCCGCCTGAATAATCTTTTCGACAAGACCTACGTGGGCTCCGTCATCGTCGGCGACAGCAACAAGCGCTACTATGAAGCGGCGCCAGGCCGTAACTGGTTGTTAGGTGTGAGCGCCCAATATAATTTCTAAAAAGAAAAAGCCCGCGCCTCTTCCGATGCGCGGGCTTTTCAACTCAAGCAAGCTACTTCAGGGCCGCGCTTCCTTCACGCCATGCTTCTCGAAGATGGCTTTCAATTCACCGCTGGCCGCCATCTCGTTCATGGCCCCCTGCAGTAACTTGGCCACGTCGAGCTGTTGCTTGCTGACGGCCAGGCCCACGGCCCAGCCGGCACGCGGCAAGCGGGCGAACGCCACTTCGCTCAAGGGGAAAGCAGGATCGCTTTTCAGCACCGACTCGATTTCCGATCGGTTCGCCAACACGGCGTCGAGCTGGCCAGCCTGCAATTGCTGCAAGGCTTCGGCGGCCGTATCGAAGATGCGCACATCGTCGCGATATCTGCCATTGTCTTCGCCCAACATCAGCATGGCCGCGATCGAGACCTTTTCCACGCCGATACGCTTGCCCGCCAGCGAAGCGACCCCATCGAATTGCGGCACGGCTTGCGCGCTGCGGGCCAGGCGCACGGTTTCCACGTAATACGGGGCGAATATCTCGACCTTGTCGTTGTCCGCCATCAATTTCTTGTCGACCGGCACGTGCAGCATCACGTCGGCGGGACCATAGCCGAGGTAATGCCCCTTCCACACCATATTGCGCAAATCGTCGTTGAGGTTTTCGCCGGCGGGAAAGGGCAGCAAGCTCAGTTTTAAACCCAGCTTTTTCGCCAGCGCTTCGGCGATGTCGATATCGATGCCCGCGCCCTTGTCGGAAAACGGCGCGAGCTCGTTATACACAGCCACCTTCAGGCTGCCCGACTGCTGCACTTTCTGCCAATCGGCGCGCGCCGGCGCGGCCGCGCACAGCGCCATGCAAGCGAGCGAGAGCATCGCGCGCGCGCCACGGAGTTGAAATGAACGCATGGAACTCCTTCGTTATCAGTTCGACCTAATTAGACTCGCGGCGGGTTTCCAGGTAGGTCTTGATGGCCCACATCGCTTCCTGGTTGAATACGCCCTCGAACGGCGGCATGTACACGGCACCATTACGCACTTTACCGTGACGGATGGTCGCCAGGAAATAATTATCCGTTTCCTTGTAGCACGCCTGTTTCTTTGTCTCATTCTTGATACCGAAGCAATCGCGGTCCAGTTGGCGCAAGTCCGGCGCGATGCCGCCCGAAATGGCTTCGATGCCGTGGCAGCGCGCGCAATTCTGGTTATAGGCCGAGGTGCCCACCGTCAGGGCCAGCTTGTTGCCGCGATACGGGTTTTGCTCAAGCCACTTGTCGCCCACCTTGGGCAAGCCCGTGGTGTCGACGCCTTGCGGCGTGACATTGCCGTGCGCATAGGCATGCGGCAAGGTCAGCAGGGAGGTGAGGGCAACGGCGCCGGCGGCGGCCACGCCGAGCAGAGTACGGATGGAATAGGTCATGCTGGTCTCCTTGGTTTTTTTAGTGAATATCCAAGAAGAGCAAATGCCATGCCATGCGTATATGCCCCACATCGGGCCGCCCATGTATCAATTTGGAACAGCTGCAACAGCGATTGTGTCACCGCGCGCGTCAGGCGGCGGCCACCGTGCAGATGCTGCCCTGCGCCTGCTGCTCGAAAGTGATACGCACGGGCAAGAAGCGGGCAATCACGTCCGCATTCGTCAACGCATGCTGCGACACCTTGTTGCAACTGAAGCTACCGCCGCCGGCCAGCGCCATCGGCAGCAAGAGCTGGTCCGCCAGGTGCTCGCCCACGGCCGCGTCCGTCTTGAGATAGGCGCGCACCTCGTTCAACAGGCGCTTGGCCACGGATTCGGCCAGCAAGTGCTTTTCGCCGAACGACGTAAATACTTCCGTGACGTGCTCATGTTCCAATGTCAGCAACAGGACGTTGCCCGGTCCCTGCTCCGCCGGCAAGCCGACGAGACGCAGCTGCTTGCCGCTCCAGCCCATGCCGTCGGCGACACGCTCGAGCTCGCGCTGCGCCACGTTCACATGCACGCCCGCCACCACGCTTTCCGCATACCCGGCCTTCCGCTCGCCGCGCTGCAGCAGTGAAATGGGCCGCAAACGCTGGCACGGTTGCACGGTGGCCAGCACCTCGCCACCACCTGCGGGATGAAAGCCATAGCGCTGCTGCGTAATCTCCACCTCGGCGCCCATCTGTTCCAGGATGCGGCCATACGCGCGCTGCAAAAAATGCACGGGCGGCGCCATGGCATTGTGCGTGCCGCCGCTGATGCGCACGGTAGACGGCCCATCCGCATGCAGCAGAGCCGGCAGCAAGGTTTGCAACACCAGGGTGCAGCTGCCGGCGCTGCCGATGGCAAAGCGGTAATCGCCGCCGCGAATGGGCCCAGGCACGAATTCCAGGCTCGACGCGCGCAGCGCCAGCGGCGTCGTGCGCGCCCCGCAAATGACGGTCGCTGCCTGCACGGCCAGCAAATGCTGGCGCAGCAAGCCGGGCTTGTCCCGCCCCACGCGAATATTCGTCAGCCGGAACGGCTGTCCCGTGATCATCGACAGGCTCAGC
This sequence comes from Janthinobacterium sp. BJB304, assembly GCF_002735765.1. Lineage (NCBI taxonomy): Bacteria > Pseudomonadati > Pseudomonadota > Betaproteobacteria > Burkholderiales > Oxalobacteraceae > Janthinobacterium > Janthinobacterium sp. BJB304. The sequence continues at coordinate 5,319 of NZ_PDZN01000039.1, read as the reverse complement.
GCCGAGCGCAAAATCTGTCCACCGCCTTCACCTTGCGCTCCATCAATTTCTATCATCTGTACTTTCTTTCTATTAACCTTTGACGCAAACTACCTGCTTCAGGATATGCACGACATCGACCAGCTCGCGCTGTGCCAGCATCACCGCATCGATATCCTTGTAGGCCATTGGAATTTCATCGATCACGTTTTCATCCTTGCGGCATTCCACGCCTTGCGTGGCGCGGATCTGGTCGTCCAGGTTGAAGCGCCGCTTCGCTTCCGTACGGCTCATCGTGCGTCCCGCGCCGTGGCTGCAGCTATGGAAACTGTCCGCATTACCCTTGCCGCGCACGATAAAACTCTTCGCGCCCATGGAACCGGGAATGATCCCCAGTTCGCCGGCGCGGGCCGAGACGGCGCCCTTGCGCGTGACCAGTACGTCCTTGCCGAAGTGGCGCTCCTTCTGCACATAGTTATGGTGACAGTTGACGGCTTCCACATGCGTCTGAAACGGCTTATGGATGACGGTGCGCACGGCCGCGATCAGGTTTTGCATCATCACTTCGCGGTTGTTGCGCGCGAAACGCTGGGCCCAACCCACCGCTTCCACGTAATCGTCGTAATGCTGCGTGCCTTCGGCCAGATAGGCCAGGTCCTGGTCGGGCAGGTTGATGAAGTGGGTACGCATATCCTGCTTGGCCAGTTCGATGAAATGCGTGCCGATGGCATTGCCCACGCCGCGCGAACCGGAATGCAGCATGAACCATACAGAACCCTGTTCATCGAGACAGACTTCGACGAAGTGGTTACCGCTGCCCAAAGTTCCCAGGTGACGATAGTTATTCGTGTTCTTCAGCTTGGGCGTTTTCAGGCAGATGGCGTCGAATTCATCCTTCAGCTGCAGCCACGCGGCATCGACCACCGAGGGCGGCGTCTGCCAGGAACCCTCGTCGCGGCCGCGGTGACCGCGCGTCTTCGGCGACATCCCGTGCGGAATGGCGCGCTCGATGGCGCTGCGCAGCGGCCCCAGGTTATCGGGCAAATCATTTGCCGTCAGCGTGGTTTTCGCCGCCATCATGCCGCAACCGATATCGACGCCCACGGCTGCCGGAATCACGGCGCCCAGGGTGGGAATCACGCTGCCGATGGTCGATCCTTTACCCAGGTGAACGTCGGGCATGACGGCGATATGCTTGTAGATGAACGGCAGGGTCGCCGTGTTGCGCAATTGTTTTTTGGCCGCTTCTTCGACAGGCACGCCACGCGTCCACATTTTCACGGGACGGCTGCCTTCGGTATGCAGAACTTCGTATTCTTCGTTTTTCATCGCTATGCTCTTCTTCTATTGTATAGGGGGTGATGACAAGGATTGGTGAAACATTGCCGACGCATCGGCTCTGGATGTAGTTCCACCGGCATTCATCAGTACGACAACCCGACAAGGGGGGACAGGATTTTCTGCCAGGCGCACTGCGTCTGGCAGGCCGGTTTGACGCGGCTGATCGATGTAATCCTGTCAGCATTCGGGGTACTGCGGCGCATGACAAACCTGGACAGGACGTCTCTCATGTAGTCTTGTCCGCATTCGTGCGCGTTACTTCAACAAGCTGGTGCCGCGACATCGATGGCGGCGATTTCTCCCACCCAGTGGGCCGGGTCTAGCTGACCGGCGGCAAAGGCGGCGATGATCTTGAAGACGTCGTCGGAAAAACCGCCGATATTCAGGATATCCTCGCGCTCCATCGCCTGTGTCGTAGCATGCGGCGAAATATCGATGCACACCAGCTTTGCCTGCGGATTGCGCTGCTTGAAAACCGTCCACTGCCCCATCGTGGCCGTGGCGCCGCTGCGCCTGGCGTCGATCCACGATTCGTTATCGGACACATAGATCACCAGGTCGGCAAGCTCCTTCCTGCTGTTCATGCGCAGCAGGGGCGCGCTGCAATTGGTGCCGCCACCGCCGATGGCCGCCAGCCTGGCCGCGTTCTCCATCACGCTGTCATCGGCGCCAAGTGCGCACTGCACCACGTTGTGCTCGAACGGCAGCACCACGGCGTCCGGATTCTTGCGCAGCATGGCTGCCGCCACCAGAGCCGCCACGTCGATGCAGCGCACGTTCGAGGTGGCGCTGCCGCGAAAACCGCTGACGGGCGAGGCCATCGAGCCGGAAACGTCAGGACACACCACCACCTTGCCGGCGATCCGCGGCACGTTCACCAGCGATATTTCCAGCGCCTGCTCCAGCGCCGCGTGCACGATGCGCGGCACCTTGTCGCCAGCGGCCATGTACGCCGACATCAGCTGATAGGGAAAGACCCGCGCGCGGTCAATCGCCTCGGGATCGCGCAGCTTGGCGGCGATCAGTTCCGGCATGCCATCGATCGCGTACACGCCATGGCGGGCAAAGGTATTCAGATTCATGCGCACCATCTGCCAGCTGCCCTGGCGGGCGATCTGCGCCCAATCCTGCGCACTCAAGGGCAGCGCCGTCAGCATCTGGAACGGCACCTCCGGTATCGACTGCGAAGGATCGGCCTTGTATGCCTCGAACGCGGCCAGTGCCGGCGGCAAGGCATCGCGTTGGTATTCCTTGCCGATCAGCCAGGCAAAGAATGCCTCCCGCCACGCTGCCTGCGGTTTCGGGTGCACCATCTTCACCACGTCGGCCAGCGACGGCGCATTGCCCACGGCGGCGGCCAGCAAAGCCTGCTCGGATGCGTTGTTCAACCATGCCTGTACCAGCTTTTTCGGACGCGATCCCAGCGACTTGCGGCCCACGGCGCCCGAACGCATGATCTGCACGAAGTTGCGCAGCATCTTGCCGTTGTTAATCACGCGCTGGAAGGCCTGCGTAAATTCTGCAGCGCCCTGCCCCGCCAGCACGGCCACCAGCAAGGCCGGCATGTCTTTCATGTAGCCCCGTTCGCGGCAGTACACGGCCGTTTGTGCGATGAAGGCTGGTTCGACCGCCTTGCACAGTTCCAGTACCATCGCCAGCTGCGCTTCGGCGCTGGCATAGAACGTCGTGTTCAGGCAACCGGTGGCAGCATATTGCGCCAGTTGATGCCGTGGCGTCAGTGCATACGCTGGTGCGCCCTCCGCATTGCGCGCCAGCGCCGCTGGCAAGGTTGCGCTCTGTTGTGCGCTCTGGAATAAGTGGGCGTTGGCCATTTTTCGTTCCTCTCTGCTCTCTACGTTTATCTCGTTGGTATCTCCTCTATTGCAAACGCCGTGCCAGCTTTAATAATTTTTCCAAAAACAAATGTAAGTCATTGATTTTTCTGAATAATATTCTCATGCATGCTTTGCCTTGAAACTATCCCATCGATTACGATTTCGAATACAATTATCTTTTCAGATAAATCATTATCCAAGATATGCAAGCAAAACGCACCGTCGTCATCGGTTTTCTCGGCACGCAGCTCGACAATGGCCGAGGAGCGGCACGCTGGGAAAAGTGGCGCCCCAGCGTCGCCCTGACCCAGCATGAAGACAAGATCATCGACCGTTTCGAACTGCTGTACGCCGGCGAGCAGTTTGCCAGCCTGGTGCGCCAGGTGTCGCAGGATATCGCCAGCGTCTCGCCTGAAACCAGGCTGGTCGCCCATGAACTGCCCATCAGCGATGCCTGGGATTTTGAGGACGTGTACGGCGCGCTCTACGATTTCGCCAACAGCTACGCCTTCGATCCGGACAAGGAGGAGTACTGGATCCACATCACCACCGGCAGCCACGTGGCGCAAATTTGCATGTTCCTGATGACGGAAGCCCGCTATTTCCCGGGCCGCCTGGTGCAAACGTCGCCACCGAAGCGGCAGGCCGCCGGCAATCCGGGCAGCTACGCGCTGATCGACCTTGATCTGTCGCGCTACGACCAGATCGCCCAGCGTTTTACGCGCGAGCAGGCCGAAGGCGTGGCCTTCCTCAAGTCCGGCATCGCCACGCGCAATGCCAAGTTCAACAGCATGATCGAGGAAATCGAACGCGTCGCCATCAAGTCAAAAGCGCCCATGCTGCTGATGGGACCGACCGGCGCTGGCAAATCTTTCCTCGCGCGCCGCGTGTATGAGCTGAAAAAGTCACGCCACCAGATCGACGGCAAATTCATCGACCTCAATTGCGCCACCCTGCATGGCGATGGCGCAGCCTCAACCTTGTTCGGCCATATCAAGGGGGCATTCACGGGCGCCGGTGCGGACCGTCCAGGCTTGCTGCGCAGCGCGCACAAGGGATTGTTGTTTCTCGATGAAATCGGCGAACTGGGACTCGATGAACAGGCCATGCTGCTGAAAGCGATCGAGGAAAAACGCTTCTTCCCCGTCGGCGCCGATGTTGAGGTGCAGAGCGACTTCCAGCTGATCGCCGGCACCAACCGCGACCTGGGCAAGGAGGTGGCGGCCGGCCGCTTCCGCGAAGACCTGTATGCGCGCATCAACCTGTGGACGTACGAATTACCGGGTCTGGCGCAGCGAGCCGAGGATATTGAGCCGAACCTGGACTACCTGCTGGCACAGTACGGCGCGGAAACGGGCGAAAGAGTGCGCTTCAACAAGGAGGCGCGCGAGCGTTTCATGCGCTTTGCCAGCCTGCCCACCTCTGCATGGAAGGGGAATTTCCGCGACCTGTCCGCCGCCGTCACGCGCCTTGCCACGCTGTCGGAAGCGGGCCGCATCACGGATAGTGTGGTCGACGAAGAGATCAGGCGCCTGAACCGGATGTGGCAGCATCATGATGGGCGAACCGGTCGTCCGGAAGTGGACCTGGCAGAGCTGATGGGAGAGCAGGCGGCAGCGCAACTCGACCTGTTCGATGCGCTGCAACTGCAGGCAGTCATCCAGGTTTGCCGGCAGTCAAACAGCCTGTCCGATGCGGGCCGCAAGCTGTATGCCGTTTCGCGCGAGGCAAAGGCGAAACCGAATGATGCGGACCGGCTCAAGAAATTCCTGGCCCGCTTTAACCTGGAATGGGACAGTATTAGATAACAGAGGCAGCGCGCAGCGCTGCCTTTTTTCGTCCAGCATTCCCCCAACGGCGAAGTACCGGGGTCAGGCGCAGGTCGACGTAGGTCGATGTCGGTCGGCGTAGGTCGGCTTAGCGCAGCGTAAGCCGACAGCACCCGCGGCGCCCCGCAAAACCCCCAGACGAAAAAAAACCCGACCATTGCTGATCGGGTTTTTTCTTTAGGTGAAACAGCCGGGGGCTGTTTCACCAAATAACAAGCCTGACGATAACCTACTTTCACACTGGTTGCAGCACTATCATCGGCGCAAAGTTGTTTCACGGTCCTGTTCGGGATGGGAAGGGGTGGGACCAACTTGCTATGGTCATCAGGCATAAC
>NZ_PDZN01000038.1:0-26363 GCF_002735765.1 Janthinobacterium sp. BJB304 | reverse complement strand
CGGGGCCTAAGGGCGGATACGGCATCCAGTTACCCGGTCTTGATATGCCTACCAAGATTTTGACAGCGGTCGATACCGTTCGCAATACCACGAACGGCATGAGGGGAATAATACAAGGTCGGATTAGGCCGCAGGCCGTAATCCGACAACACCTGATGGTGCTGGTGGTGTCGGGTTACACGCTTCGCGCTAACCCGACCTGCCATGGCCGCCACAGGCCTGCGTAGGTCGGATTAGGCCGCAGGCCGTAATCCGACAACACCGGAAGCACCGTTTAAAACACCAGCCGCATCTCCACATGCGCAATTCCCGCCTCTTCAAACACCTCCCCCTGCTGCACGAAACCGTGGCGCGCATAGAATGGCGCGGCCACGGTTTGTGCGTTCAGCACCACCGCCGCATCACCGCGTTCGCGCGCCTTGTCCATCAGCAAGGTCAAAATGGCGCCGCCCACGCCCGTGCCGCGGCCCGGCTGGCGCACGGCCATGCGACCGATGTGGCCATCGGGCAATAGCCGGCCCGTGCCGACGGCATTGCCCGCGTCGTCATAGGCCACGGCATGCAGGCAGACGGCGTCCATGTCGTCGAGCTCGATCTCGGCCGGCACTTTCTGTTCATCGACGAAGACTTCAAAACGGATGGCGGTGGCATCAAGGCCCAGGGTGGCCCAGTCGCCGAGGCGGATGGTGTGCTTGGTCATGGTGTAAGGTAAAAAGAGACAGGCCGTTATTGTCGCACGGCCTGCCTTTCGAGAGGGAGATCAGCTGAGCTTGACCAGCTGCTTGCCGAAGTTACGGCCTTTCAACAGGCCGATGAAGGCTTCCGGAGCGCTGGCCAGGCCCTCGGCCACGGATTCGCGGAATTTCAGCTTGCCCGTCGCCACCAGGGTACCCAGTTCCGCCAAGCCTTGCGGCCAGAATTCCGGCTGCTCGGAAACGATGAAACCGCGCATGGTGAGGCGGTTGGTGAGGATGAAGCGCGCATTGTTGAGCGGCGTCGGTTCGCCGTTGTAGCCGGCGATCCAGCCGCACAGGGCCACGCGGCCAAACGCGTTGGTGCGGGCAAGGGCCGCGTCGAACACGGCGCCGCCCACGTTTTCAAAGATGGCGTCGATGCCGTCCGGCGTGGCCGCTTCCAGGTCGGACGCCAGATTGCCCGCCTTGTAGTCGACGCAGGCATCAAAACCCAGCTCCTCGACGACATATGCACATTTCTCCGCGCCGCCCGCGATGCCGACCACGCGGCAGCCTTTCAATTTCGCCAGCTGCCCCACGACGCTGCCCACGGCGCCGCTGGCGGCCGATACCACCACCGTTTCGCCCGCTTTCGGCGCCATGATCTGGTTCAAGCCATACCATGCCGTCATACCCGGCATGCCGACGGAACCCAGGTAGGCCGACGCGGGGATGTGCGTCGTATCGACCTTGCGCAGCATCGTGCCATCCGACACGGCCACTTCCGTCCAGCCCAGGGTCCCCACCACCGTGTCACCCACGGCGAACTTTGGATGCTTCGACTCGAGCACCACGCCCACCGTGCCGCCGATCATGGTTTCATCGAGCGCTTGCGGCGCCGCATAGCTTTTATTCGTGCTCATGCGCCCCCGCATGTAAGGGTCCAAGGACAGATACTGGTTACGCACCAGCAATTCACCCTCCTTGATGGCTGGAATTTCTTTGGTTTCCAGACGGAAGTTATCCGGCTGCACTTCTCCCGTGGGACGCGAGGCGAGGACGATGCGTTGGTAGGTGGTCATGAAGGCTCCTGTCAATAAAGTTGATGGCTAACATTGATATTCACGACACCGAACAAAACCGTAGCGAGCGGAAGGGAGAGGTGGCCGAGAAGCGCAACCGTACCGAAGTACGGGGCCGCCGAGGCGGTGAGCATCGCAGGCCACCTATACCGACGCGCAGTAGGTTTGGTTCGGTGTCACTACACTTCGTAATCCATACACTGCCGCGCTTCGCGCACGGCCCCAAAAAACGGCTTGATCTTCACGTGCTCGGGGTGGTTCTGGTAGGCATCGAGCGCTGCGCGGCTGGCGAACTCGCTGTACAGGACGATGTCGTAGGTCGCTTCCAGGCCAGGCTGGGCCACGGCCGCCTCGAATTTCACGATGCCGGGAACCAGATCCGAACAGGAATCGAGCAGGGCTTTCAGTTTCAGGGCATTCGTGGCGCGGTCGGCGCCTTCGGCGTGGTCTTTGAGTTTCCAGAAAACGATGTGCTTGAGCATGATGGCAGGCTGCTTGTTTATAAATGAAGCATTACTGTACCCGCTATCGGCGTGCCTTGCAGAAAGTGAGCTGCAAAAGAAAACGGGCGGCCCTGGAAGCCGCCCGCAGACTGGGTTTGATCTACATCACAGCACTTCAAACAGCCCGGCCGCGCCCTGACCGCCGCCGATGCACATGGTCACCACCACGTATTTGACGCCGCGGCGCTTGCCTTCGATCAAAGCGTGGCCCGTCAGGCGCGCACCCGACACGCCGTACGGGTGGCCGACGGCAATCGCGCCGCCATTGACGTTCAGGCGGTCCATGGGGATGCCCAGGGTGTCGGCGCAATACAGCACTTGCACGGCGAACGCTTCGTTGAGTTCCCACAGACCGATGTCGGCCACCGTCAAGCCCGCCTTTTTCAGCAGTTTCGGAATCGCGTAGACGGGGCCGATGCCCATTTCATCGGGTTCGCAGCCGGCCACGGCAAAGCCGCGGAAGATGCCCAGCGGCTGCAGGCCTTTCGCTTCGGCCACTTTCGCGTTCATCACGATGGCCATGGACGCGCCGTCGGAGAACTGGCTGGCGTTGCCGGCGCTGATGACGCCGCCGGGCATGGCGGGGCGGATCTTCGCCACGCCGTCATACGTCGTGTCGGCACGGATGCCTTCGTCGGCGGCAATCGTCACTTCGCGCGACACCAGCATGCCGCTGGCCTTGTCGGCCACGCCCATGACGGTGGTCATCGGCACGATTTCCGCGTCGAACAGGCCGGCGGCCTGGGCCGCGGCGGCGCGCTGCTGGCTTTGCGCACCGTAGGCATCCTGGCGCTCGCGCGAAATCTGATAGCGCTTGGCCACGGTTTCGGCCGTCTGCAGCATGGGCCAGTAGACTTCCGGCTTGTGCTGCTGCAGCCAGACTTCCCTGTACATATGCGTGTTCATTTCATTTTGCACGCAGGAAATCGACTCCACGCCGCCGGCCGCATAGATATCGCCTTCGCCCGCGATGATGCGCTGCGCCGCCAGGGCGATGGCCTGCAAGCCCGAGGAACAGAAGCGGTTGACGGTCATGCCGGCCGTGGTGACGGGGCAGCCGCCGCGCAAGGCCACCTGGCGCGCGATATTGCCGCCCGTGGCGCCTTCGGGGAAGGCGCAGCCGACCAGCACGTCTTCCACTTCTTCCGCCTCGATGCGCGCGCGCTCGATGGCGGCCGCCAGTACATGGCCGCCCAGGGTGGCGCCATGCGTCATGTTGAACGCGCCCTTCCAGGACTTGGCCAGGCCCGTGCGGGCGGTCGATACGATGACGGCTTCATTCATGCTGTGTCTCCTTGTGGGGATATTATTGGGTGGGGTATCTGCGGAATGAGAATAGCACATTTAAGTACGGTCGTTCGCAAAGTTGGAATGATCGGCAATTTGTAAGCTTGGTGTAAGTTTCAAGCAAGCATGACGTAAGGTTCGGAGAACACACTCGCCCCAAGCTGTTGCAAGAATGGTCAAAAAGACCTCGGCACCAGTTCACTATAAAACATAGGGAGACAAACCATGGCATCACCATCCGGCTCGGCCGACGTACGGAAAATGTCCACCAAGGGAACGCCGATTACGCCCGAGGAACGCAAGGTCATCTTTGCATCCTCGCTCGGCACCATTTTTGAATGGTACGATTTTTACCTGTACGGTTCGCTCGCATCGATCATCGCCAAGCAATTCTTCATCGGCGACCCCACTACCACCTTTATTTTCGCGCTGCTGGCCTTTGCCGCCGGCTTCATCGTGCGTCCGTTCGGCGCGCTGGTCTTCGGCCGCCTGGGCGACATGATCGGCCGCAAGTACACTTTCCTGATCACGATTCTGATCATGGGCGGCTCCACCTTCATCGTCGGCTTGCTGCCGGGCCATGCGTCCATCGGCATCGCCGCACCGATCATCCTCGTCATCCTGCGCATCCTGCAAGGCCTGGCGCTGGGCGGCGAATACGGCGGCGCAGCCACCTATGTGGCCGAGCACGCGCCTGAAGGCAAGCGCGGCGCGTTCACGGCGTGGATACAGACGACGGCAACGCTGGGCTTCTTCCTGTCGCTGATGGTCATCCTGGGCACCCGCCTGGCGACCGGCGAGAAGGATTTCGAGGCGTGGGGCTGGCGCATTCCCTTCCTCGTTTCCGTCATCCTGCTCGGTATTTCCGTGTGGATCCGCCTGGCCATGAATGAATCGCCGGCGTTTGCCAAGATGAAGGCCGAGGGCAAGACCTCGAAGGCGCCGCTGACGGAAGCGTTCGGCAAGTGGAAAAACCTGAAGATCGTCATCCTGGCCCTGATCGGCCTGACCGCCGGCCAGGCCGTCGTCTGGTACACGGGCCAGTTCTACGCCCTGTTCTTCATGATCCAGACCCTGAAAGTGGACCTGGCCACGGCCAACGTGCTCGTCGCCATCGCCCTGCTGCTGGCCACGCCATTCTTCCTGTTCTTCGGCAGCCTGTCCGACCGCATCGGCCGCAAGTACATCATCCTCGGCGGCTGCCTGATCGCCGCTGCGACCTATTTCCCGATCTTCAATGGCCTGACCCACTTCGCCAATCCGCAGCTGGAAGCTGCACTGAAGAACTCGCCAGTGGTGGTGGTCGCCGATCCTGCTTCCTGCCACTTCCAGTTCAACATGACCGGTACCAAGAAGTTCCCGTCGTCGTGCGACATCGCCACGGGCTTCCTGTCGAACAGCTCGGTGAACTACACGAAGGAAGACGCGCCAGCGGGCAGCATCGCCAAGGTACGCATCGGTGCGAAGGAATTTACGTCGTTTAACGCCGTCATGACGCCGGACGGCCTGAACTTCGATGCCGAGAGCAAGGCCCATGAAGCAGCGCTGAAGAAAGAAATCGGCGCCGGCATCAAGGAAGCGGGTTACCCTGCGAAAGCCGATCCGGACCAGATCAACAAGCCGATGGTCGTCTTGCTGCTGTTCATCCTGGTGCTGTACGTGACCATGGTGTATGGCCCGATCGCCGCCATGCTGGTGGAAATGTTCCCGACGCGTATCCGTTACACGTCGATGTCGCTGCCCTACCATATCGGTAACGGCTGGTTCGGCGGCTTGCTGCCGACCACGGCCTTCGCGCTGGTGGCCTTCAAGGGCGATATCTATTACGGCCTGTGGTATCCGATCGTCGTCGCCCTGGCGACTGTCGTGATCGGCACCCTGTTCGTCAAGGAAACCAAGGACAACAATATCTACGCCGACGATTAATCCGATGCAAGCCCTGTCCGCAAGGCAAAACGCCGCTGACTGGTCAGCGGCGTTTTTTTTATGCAGCGTATGCGGCGCAGGCGGCGGCAAGCCTATTTTTCGCTCTTGCCCTTTTTCAGCTGGTCGCGCTGCTGCACGTATTCCTGGTAGCTGGTCTGGTTGCGCTTGCGGCAGGCGTTGCGGTCGTCGAAATTATTGAGGCTGTTGCAATACTCGCCGATCTTGTCCCGGTTTGCGTCATACAGTACTTCACAGCCAGTGATGGCCAGCAAGAAGGGAACGATCAGATATTTCATTGCTACTCTCATGGATAGGGACGGATTGCGCGAAAAAACACCAGATTGCCCACTGGATAAGCGGGCAGCTTTATCTTAACGCGATCCTGGCGAAAAGTACAAGCGCTCGGTATTACTAAATAGAAAGGATTCCCGGCGTGCCGCGAGCCAGGGCAGCCACCTCATCGGCACCGGCATCCTCATTCAACAGCAGGTTGGCCGCCGCAAACGCCGCCAGGTGCTCGAGCAACACGCGCACGCGGGCCGGCAGGTAGCGCCGCTGCGTCCACACGGCATACACGTGGCGCGGCTGCGGCATCCAGTCGGGCAAGACGCGCACCAGGCTGCCACTGTCCACTTCCTCGCGGCATTGCAGCAGCGGGCACAGCAGGATGCCGATGCCCGCGTCAGCCATTTCCACGGCCAGGCGCATTTCGTTGACGCGCAGGCGCGCCTGCGGTTCGATCACCATTTCGGCGCCGTCGCCGGGCCGCCGCAGCCGCCAGCTGCGCAGCGGTTCGGCCACGATCAGCTCGTGCTTTTCCAATTCCTGCAAGTCGCGCGGCACGCCGGCGCGCGCCAGGTAAGCGGGCGCGGCCACCATCACCAGCGCGGCACTGCCCAGCCGGCGCTGCATCAGCGAGGAATCGTCGAGCGCGCCCACGCGGATGGCCAGGTCGGCGCCGCTGCCCACCAGGTCTTGCAGCAGGTTCGACAGTTCCAGCTCCAGGCGGATATCCGGATACTTCTGCATGAAACTGACCCAGGCCGGCGTCAGCAAGCCGCTGGCGAAGTTGACGGGCGCCAGCACGCGGATGCTGCCCGAAACGGCCGACAGGCTGGCGTCGAGCTGCTGCGTCGCCTGCCGCAAGGCGTGGACCAGGGGACGGCACTGCTCGTAGTATTGCCAGCCTTCCGCCGTCGGCTGCAGGCGGCGCGCGCTGCGGTTCAGCAAACGGTAGCCAAGCTGGCTTTCCAGCTTTTGCAGCCGTCGCGTGACGGTGGCGGCGGGCAAGTCTTCCTTGACGGCCGCCGCATGCAGGCTGCCCGCCTCGACAATGGCGACAAATAAGGCTAAATCATCAAGCATGATTGCATTTTCGGAATTTGAAATTAAAAATATGGTTCTAGTATAGATTGCTGCAAGTTGTTACGCTGCATATCTTCACCATTTTGAAAGTGTCCCATGTCCGACGCCCTGCGCCTGCGCTGCGTATTTGCCTTCCTGATGTCGCTGCTCATGACCCTGCTGATGAGCGCCTGGGTGACCTGGCTCAATATCGGCCTGCAGGCGGACTTCCTGCCCCGCTGGCGCCATGCCTTCTTTGCTGCCTGGCCCGTGGCCTTCTGCGCCGTGATGCTGTTCGCGCCCCGCGTGCAGCTGATGAGCCGCAGTATCGTGGCGCGGCTCGCCCGCCACCCTTAACCGGCAGTCAACCAGCAACGGTATCACTCGGTCACTGCCGCCCACGGCCGCCCTGATCCGGGCTATGCTATGGCCGTCCTGTTTTTTACAGCGGAGTGCCCATGCTCGATCACGTATCCCTCACCGTCAGCGACCTGGAACGCGCCGAGCGCTTCTACGACGCCGTCTTTGCCGCGCTCGACGTGCCCAAGGTAGGCAGCGACCATGCCAACGCCTGGATAGGCTACGGCGAGCGCAGCGATGCACAGCACCCCGAGCGCAGCTACTTTTCCGTGCGCCTGGGCCCGCAGCCCGACGACGCGCCGCGCCGCCACTGCTGCTTCAAGGCCCCCTCGCGCGCGGCCGTGGAAGCGTTTTGGCAGGCCGGACTGGCGCATGGCGGCATCGACCTGGGCGCGCCCGGCCTGCGCCACTATCACGCCAGCTATTACGCGGCCTTTCTGTTCGATCCGGACGGCCACCGGATCGAAGCCGTCTGCCACCGCGCCGAGGCCGGCTGACAGGTGGGGAAATCCGGCTCTGTTCGGCATTTCCACTTCGAGACGATTTGCCTATAATGGCTGGCACGCCATACCGGTCCGTGAACAAAGAAGGAGATTCATGCATCATCTATTCGTCGGCCGCCCCGCGCGCACCATGCTCCTCTCCAGCGCCGGCTTGCTGCTGGCAGGCTGTTTTTCGGGCTGCTCTCTGTTTCCATCCGCCCCGGCCACGCCAGGCGTGCCGGCCACTGCGGCCCTGCCCGACGCCAGCATCGCGTATACCCTGAGCGGCCAGGACGGCTTGCCCGTCGTGTTCCAGTCGGCCATGGGCGACGGCAAGGATGTATGGGCCAAGGTCGTGCCGGAAGTCGCCCGGCAGCACCGCGTGCTCGTCTACGACCGCCCCGGCTATGGCGACAGCCAGAAGACCACCACGCCGCGCGATCCCTGCACCATTGCCGCCCAGCAGCGCGCCCTGCTGGCGCAAGCGGGCCTGAAGCCGCCGTATGTGCTGGTCGGCCATGGCCTGGGCGGGCTGTACCAGTATGTGTATGCCCGGCTGTACCCGCAGGACGTGGCCGGCCTGGTCCTGCTCGACCCCACGCACCCGCAGCAGTGGCACCGCCTGCAGACGGACGCGTCCACCTACGCCATGCTCGTGAAGACGCGGCGCAAACTCATGTTCAACAGTACGGAATCGGCCGAATTCGATGCCCAAACACAATGTCTGCAGCACGTCGACATGAACAGCCCGCTGCGCGTGCCCGCCATGCTGCTGGTGCGCGACAAGTTCGGCATCGAGGAAATGGGTTCGTTTGAAAACGTCGTGCGGGCGCAGGAAAAGGATTGGCAGCGCCTGTCCGGCGCGCCGGCCATCGAACGCATCACGGGCGCCGGCCACTACATCCAGAAAGACAACCCCGTCATCGTCAACGAGGCGGTCAAGATGGTGGCGAAGAAGAAGTAAACATGCTTGCTGGTGTCCGTGATGGTGTCGGATTACGCGGCGTGCGCCGCTAATCCGACCTACGCCTCTACGAGGGCTCAAGAGCCGGGTAGGTCGGATTAGCGTGGCAAAGCCGCGCGTAATCCGACAATATTGTTGGCGTCGGCTTAGCTATTAAAACCCTTGCCCTCGCCTGCCAGCTTCACCAGCAGGGGCGCCGGCGTCCACGCTTCGCCGTGGCGGCCTTTGGCGTAGCCATTGATGGTATCGAGCACGTTCGGCAAGCCCACCGTGTCCGCGTAGAACATCGGGCCGCCGCGGAACAGCGGGAAGCCGTAGCCCGTCAAATACACCATGTCGATATCCGAGGCGCGCAGGGCGATGCCCTCTTCCAGGATGCGTGCGCCTTCGTTGACCAGCGCATACACGAGCCGTTCGACGATTTCCTGGTCGCTGATCTTGCGCCGCGTCACGCCGATGTCGGCGGAATGCTGGACGATCATCGCATTCACCTGTTCCGACGGATACGCCTTGCGGTCGCCCGCCTTGTAGTCATACCAGCCGGCGCCCGTCTTCTGGCCATAGCGTTTCATTTCGCACAGCAGGTCGGCCGTCTTCGAATACGTGACGTCCGGCTTTTCCACGTAGCGGCGCTTGCGGATGGCCCAGCCGATATCGTTGCCGGCCAGGTCGCCCATGCGGAACGGACCCATGGCAAAGCCGAATTTCTCGACGGCCTTGTCGACCTGCTCCGGCAAGCAGCCTTCTTCCAGCAGGAAACCGGCCTGGCGGCTGTATTGCTCGATCATGCGGTTGCCGATAAAGCCGTCGCATACGCCCGAGACGACGCCCGTTTTTTTCAGCTTTTTCGACAGCGCCAGCGCCGTCGCCAGCACGTCCTTGCCCGTTTCCTTGCCGCGGACGATTTCCAGCAGCTTCATGACGTTCGCGGGGCTGAAGAAATGCGTGCCGATCACGTCTTGCGGACGCTGGGTGAACGCGGCGATCTTGTCCAGGTCCAGGGTGGACGTGTTCGAGGCAAGGATGGCGCCCGGCTTCATGACGGCGTCAAGCTGCTTGAAGACGGTTTCCTTCACGCCCAGCTCTTCGAACACGGCTTCGATGACGATGTCGGCTTGCGCGATGTCGGCATACGCCAACGTGCCGGAAACGAGCGCGATGCGCTGCTCGGCCTTGTCCTGCGTCAACTTGCCCTTCTTGACCGTGTTTTCATAATTCTTGCGGATCGTGGCCAGGCCCTTGTCCAGCGCTTCCTGCTTCGTTTCCAGCAGCATCACGGGAATGCCCGCGTTGGCGAAGTTCATGGCGATGCCGCCGCCCATGGTGCCGGCGCCCACGATGGCCGCGCTGGCGATCGTGCGCACGGGCGTGTCGGCCGGCACGTCGGGCACTTTGCTGGCGACCCGTTCGGCAAAGAAGGCGTGGCGCAGGGCTTTCGATTCCGGCGACTGCACCAGTTGCATGAACAGTTCGCGCTCGTACTTCAAGCCATCGTCGAATTTCATCGTCACGGCGGCCGCCACGGCATCGACGCATTTCAGCGGTGCGGGGAACGGGCCGGACATGGCCTTGACCGTATTGCGCGAAAACTGCAGAAACGCTTCATGGTTCGGGTAGTCGACCTTGCGCTCGCGCACTTTCGGCAGCGGACGCACGTCGGCCACCTTGGTGGCGAAGGCCACGGCGGCGGCCAGCAAGTCGGCGCCGGGGGCGATGACTTCGTCGAACAGGGCCGTGCCGGCCAGTTTTTCGGACGCGACGGGCGTGCCCGAGACGATCATATTGAGGGCCATTTCCAGGCCCAGCACACGCGGCAGGCGCTGCGTGCCGCCCGCGCCCGGCAAGATGCCGAGTTTGACTTCCGGCAAGGCCATCTGCGCGCCAGGCGCCGCCACGCGGTAGTTGCAACCGAGCGCCAGCTCCAGGCCGCCACCCATGCAGACGCTGTGGATCGCTGCCACGACGGGCTTGGTCGACTGTTCGACGACGTTGATCAGGGTGTGCAGGGTCGGTTCCGTGAGCGCCTTGGGCGAATTGAATTCCTTGATATCGGCGCCGCCCGAAAAGGCCTTGCCGGCGCCCGTGATGACGATGGCTTTGACGGACTCGTCCGCCAGCGCCTGGCGGATGCCGGCCACGGCGGCCGTGCGCGTCGCCAGGCCCAGACCATTGACGGGCGGATTGGCCAGGGTAATGACGGCAACGGCGCCGTTCACTTGATATTCAGCACTCATGTCTCTTCCTTATTGGTTTTGCTCAACGTATGAGGTGGTTGCAAGGGATGAAGCTTTACTATACCGCATAAAAGAACGCTCGTATTATTTTTGTCGTGTGCGCGCGGCCGCCAGCATGCTGCGCCATGGTACAACATCGTTTGCGGATCGATTCTGCTGCAAGCAGCAAACTCCAGCAGAAGCTATCAATTGGATATTCATTCAAATAACAAAACCGCAATAATAATAACGGCGTTTTATTATGCGAAGGAATGCGTTTGTGATATGCCGGCATGGGGTAATTACGACAATTCTTATATTATTTATTCCCTCCCCTTGTTTTTCGCCAGACGCTGGGGAATAATAAAATTATTGATTCAAATCAATACTCTACAATTTATCTACTATAGGGCCAAGCGCAGAAAAAACATGGGCGGCAGTTCATTGCGCACATTCTCACCGATTGTCACCAAATCACGGCCGATGCAATGACATTTTTGCCCTATACGGATAGCAAAAAAATAATAACAGCAGCCTTATCGCCCCCATTCCTCTTCTCACATCGAAGGACATACTATGGACGCAGCCAGCCATGTCAGCCCCACGCGGGATCTGGACTTAGAAGCGATAAATACTGCATTGAACCGTGTCCAGGCCGTCATCGAATTCGAACTCGACGGCACCATCCTGCATGCGAATGACAATTTCCTGCGTGTCGTCGGATACAGCCTGGCCGAGGTGCAAGGCAAGCACCATGCCATCTTCTGCGATCCCGAGTATGTAAAAACGGTCGAATACGCCAACTTCTGGGCCAAACTGGCACGCGGCGAATTCGACCAGGGCGAATACAAGCGCCGCGCCAGGGATGGCCGCGAAGTGTGGATCAACGCGTCGTACAACCCCATCCTCGACACGGACGGCAAACCGTATAAAGTCATCAAGTTCGCCACCGACATCACGGCCAGCAAGCACCGCAACGCCGATTATGAAGGCAAGATCGACGCCATCAGCAAGGCCCAGGCCGTGATCGAGTTCCGGCTCGACGGCACCATCATCCGCGCCAACGACAATTTCCTCAAGTCCGTCGGCTACACGCTCGACGAGATCGAAGGCAAGCACCACCGCATGTTTTGCGAGCCCGAGTACGCCAAGAGCGAGGAATACGCGCAGTTCTGGCAAAAACTGGGCAAGGGCGAGTTCGACGCGGGCGAATACAAGCGCGTGACCAAGGACGGACGCGAAATCTGGCTCAATGCCTCGTACAACCCCATCTTTGACGCGGAGGGCCGCCCCTTCAAGGTGGTCAAGTTCGCCAGCGATGTGACGGCCCTGAAAAAGCGCAATGCCGAATACGAAGGCAAGGTCAGCGCCATCGGCAAGGCGCAGGCCGTGATCGAATTCGACATGCAGGGCAAGGTGCTCGATGCCAACGGCAATTTCCTCGCCGTCATGGACTACGACTTGAGCGATATCCAGGGCGAACACCACCGCATGTTCTGCGAGCCCGAGTATGCGGGCAGCGCCGAGTACAAGAAATTCTGGCAAAAGCTCAACCGGGGCGAATTCGACGCGGGCCGCTACAAGCGCCTGGGCAACCATGGCAAGGTGGTGTGGATACAAGCGACCTACAACCCCATCCTGGACCTGAACGGCAAGCCGTATAAAGTGGTCAAGTTCGCCATCGACATCACGGACCAGGTGAACCTGGAAAACAGCATCCAGGCCAAAGCCGCCAACGACAGCCGCAAGGTCAATGCCCTGCTCGACTCGGTGGCGCGCGCGGCGCAAGGCGACCTGACCTGCCATATCGTGCCCGAAGGCGGCGAACCGATCGATTTGCTGGCCGGCGGCATCAGCAAGATGATCGTCGACTTGCGCGGCGTCATCGGCAACGTGGTATCGGCGGCCAACGGCTTTGCCGAGGCTTCGCACACCATCGCCGAACGGGCCACGGGCGTGGCCGTGGGCACGCAGGCGCTGGGCGCCACGGTGGAAGAAATGAACGCCTCCATCGACGGCCTGACGTTTTCCATCAATTCCATCGCGGAAAACACCTCGAACGCCGATTCGCTGGCGAAAGCCACGCAGCAGGAAGCGGAATCGGGCGCGCGCGCCGTCGCCAAGTCGATCGAGGCGATGGACCTGATCAACCGCTCGTCGGAAGACATCGGCGAAATCGTCAAGGTCATCAGCGAAATCGCCAACCAGACCAACATGCTGGCCTTCAATGCGGCCATCGAGGCGGCGCGCGCGGGCGAGCACGGCCTGGGGTTTTCCGTCGTCGCCGACGAGGTGCGCAAGCTGGCCGAGCGTTCCTCGCAGGCGACCAAGGAAATTTCCAAGCTGATCAACGAATCCGTCAAGCGGGTGTCCACCGGCAGCGAGATTTCGCGCCAGGCCAGCGACGCCTTCGACAAGATCGTCTCGGGCGTGGCGAAGACCACCCTGGCCATTTCCGATATCTCGAAGGCGGCCAACGAGCAGCTGCTGACGGCGCGCGAAGTGTCGACGGCGATCCAGTACATCGCCGAGGAAACGGAAAAGTCGGCCGCCAACTGCGACAGCATCGCCCGTTCGACGGATGGCTTGAACGAGCGCGCGGGCAGCCTGAACCAGACTGTCTCCGGCTTCGTGGTGTAGGCCATGAGCCACGCGGCCACCTTGACGCCCGAGGTGCTGACGACCCTGATCGCGCTGGTGCGCCAGCATACGGGCATCGCCATGACCGCGCGCAAGAGCGTCTTGCTGGAACGACGCTTGCAGCCACGGCTGCAAGCGCTGTCCCTGCACAGCTACCAGGCTTACCTGGACCGGGTGGCCAGCGACCGCGACGAGGTGGCCCATTTCATTGACCTGGTGACCACCAACGACACCCTGTTCTTCCGCACGCCGCAGGTCTGGGATTACTTCCGCGACCGCTACCTGCCCGCCTGGGCGCGCGCCCATCCCGACGGCTGCCTCGCCATCTGGTCGGCGGCCGCCGCCAGCGGCGAGGAGCTGTATTCGATCGCCATGCTGTGCGAGCAATTCAAGCTGCAAGTGCCCGCCTTCCGCTATCAGATCCTGGCCAGCGACATTTCGCAGCAGATCCTCGCGGCGGCGAAGGCCGGCCAGTACAGCGGGCGCTCCGTCGAGCGCATCCGGCTGTCGCACCCGGACTTGCTGCGCAAATATTTCTCGCCCGCGCCATATGGCGTCAAGGTCAACGACGAGCTGCGGCAGCACGTGAGCTTTGCCCAGCATAACTTGCTCGAAGCGCTGCGCCCGGCGCGCCAATTCGATCTGGTGTTCCTGCGCAATGTACTGATTTATTTCGACGCGGAGCACCAGGAAACCGTGCTGCGCCAGGCCCGCCTGAGCCTCAAGGATGAGGGCCGGCTGATCCTGGGCGAGTCGGAAACGATCGCCCGCCTCGGTACCGGCTATCAGTTCGAGTTTCCCATGATTTACAAGGCGGGCAGCGCATGAGCATCATCATCGAACATGGCCTGGCGCCGCACCATGTTGGCATGGGGCAACTTAGCGTCGGTACGCATGGCGAGCAGCTGCAAGCGCTGCTCGGCTCCTGCATCGGCATCGGCTTCATCTGGAAGAACGGCCCCTGCTGCGGCCTGGCCCACTGCCTGCTGCCGGAAGCGCCGGGCGCCGACAGCAGCCTGGGGGCGCGCTATGTGAGCCAGGCCGTGCCTTCGCTGCTGCGCCTGATGGGCGTGCGCCAGGCCGATTACGCCGATATCGAGGTGGTGCTGGCGGGTGGCGCCAGCATGTTCGGCCCCGCCCACGTGCATGGCCGCCTGCAGGTGGGCCGGCAAAACGCGGAGGCGGCGCAAAAATACCTGGCCCAGTGCGGCTTGCACGTCAGTTTTTGCGCGCTGGGAGGCCGCCACGGCCGCCAGCTGCTGATCGATTGCGCCCGGCACAGCTACGCCGTCACCGAGGTGGTGGCGCCACCCGAATTGATTCCACGCAAGGAAGGCGCATATGGATATGCATGAAGCGACGGGCTTGCAGGCCCATGGCGCAAGCGACACGGCCGCCGAACTGTTCGGCTCCTTCCACCTGGGCGGCGATGAATTCGCCCTGCCCGCCAGCTGCATCCGCGAAGTGGTGAACTACCCGGCGAAAGTCACGGCCCTGCCCCTGTCGCCCGCGTATCTGGAAGGCATGTTCACCTTGCGTGGCAGCGTCATTCCGGTGGTCAACCTGGGGCGCTTGTTCCGCGCCGATGCGCCGCGCGCCGTGGCCACGGACAAGATCGCCATCCTCGATTTCCAGCAAGTGCTGATCGGCATCGTCTTCCAGGATACGGGCGAAATCCTGCGCGTACCCGCCAGTGCGCGCAGCGCCCTGCAATATGCGGCCGGCGACAGCCAGGCCGTCATCGCCGGCACGATCCTGCTCGATGGCGGCGCGCGCCTGCTGCAGATACTCGACCCGCACGCCCTGCTGCGCATCGAAAACGTGCCCCACGTACTGGCCCTGCAGGCGACGGGGGCCAAGCTGAGCACGGCCCGCTACCATGCGCAAAGCGAACGCCGCCAGTGCGTCAGCTTCCATGCGGCCGGCGCCACGTTCGCCTTCGAGATGCTGGCCATCCAGGAAATCATCAAGGTGCCGGAACTGCACAGTTCCCTGCTGAACAACGAACTGTGCCTGGGGCGCATGCATTTCCGCGGCAACCAGGTGGCCGTCGTCGACTTCGGCGCCCTGCTGCAGGCGCCTGCGTACGGCAAGGCGGCCAGGGAAGCCACGCCGGACCAGCGCGTCATCGTCGTGCGCCTCGACGGCACGACCGTGGGCTTCCTCGTCGACTCCGTCGACAGCATCGTGCATTTCTTTGGCGACGAGGTGTTGCCGATTCCCCTGCTGAGCAAGGCGCGCGCCGCCATGTTCGCCGGCTGCATCACGAAAGAGGGCTTGGGCGACATCATTTTCCTGAACCACAAGGACATCCTGTCGCAGGCGGAGATCGTCGAGATGCGCGACGGCCACGCGCGCCTGTACCCGGCCGACACGGAAACGGGCGCCGCCACGCACAAGGCGCGGCGCCGCGTCTACATCACGTTTACGGTGGAAACCCGCTTCGCCGTGGAAATCGGGCAAGTGCGCGAAATCATCGATTTCAGCCACGCCATCACCACGCCGCCGGGCATGCCGGCCTGCATGCTCGGCATGCTCAACTTGCGTCAGCAAATGATCAGCATCATCGATCTGCGCCAGCTGTATGCGATGCCTGCCCTGCCGGACGCGAGCAGCGGCAAGATCTTGATCGTGGAACGGGGCGCCGAACGCTACGGCTTCCTCGTCGACCACGTCGACAACATCATGACCATCTCGGACAGCCAGCGCTTTGCGGCGCCGCAAATCATCCGCACGGGAGAGCATGACGACTTGCGCAGCGAAATGGATGAAATGATCGACATCGGCACGGAGGCGCAGCGCCAGACCCTGTCCGTCTTCCAGTGCGATCATCTGCTGGAAAAGCTGGGGTCGGCGCTGCCGCAAGCGGCCTAGGATTCCTTACATCCCCGGCAACTGGTGTCCCTTGAACTGCTCGCGCAGCTTGTTCTTCTGGATCTTGCCCGTGGCGCCCATGGGCAAGGCGTCGATGAACAGCACATCATCGGGCGTCCACCACTTGGCGATCTTGCCCTCAAAGAACTGCAGCAAGGCGTCGCGCGTGACCGTCATGCCGGGACGCAACACCACGACGAGCACGGGACGCTCGTCCCATTTCGGGTGGAACACGCCGATGCAGGCCGCCTGCAGTACGGCCGGGTGCGCCATGGCCAGGTTTTCCAGGTCGATGGTGCCGATCCACTCGCCGCCCGACTTGATCACGTCCTTGCTGCGGTCCGTGATCTGCATGTAGCCGTCCGCATCGATGGTGGCCACGTCGCCCGTGGGGAACCAGCCATCCTGCAGCACCTCGCCGCCCTCGTTCTTGTAATACGAGGAAATGATCCACGGTCCCTTCACCAGCAAATGGCCGTAGGCCACGCCATCCCATGGCAATTCCTTGCCGTCGTCGTCGACGATCTTCATGTCCACGCCATAGATCGCATGGCCCTGCTTGTGCAGGATATCGCGCTGCGCTTCCTTGTCCATGGCCAGGTGCTTGGTCTGCAAGCCGCCCGTGGTGCCCAACGGCGACATTTCCGTCATGCCCCAGCCATGGATGACTTCCACGTCGAACTTGTCGATCAGGGTATCCATCATGGCCGGCGGGCACGCCGCGCCGCCGATCACCGTGCGGCGGAAGGTGGAAAATTTCAGGTCATTCTGCAAGGCATAGTTCAGCAGGCCCAGCCAGACCGTGGGTACGCCGGCCGAGAACGTCACTTTTTCCGATTCGAACAGTTCGTACAGCGACTTGCCGTCCAGCGCCGCGCCGGGAAACACCATGCGCGCGCCGGACAGCAGCACGGAATACGGCAAGCCCCAGGCGTTCACATGGAACATGGGCACGACGGGCAGCACCGTGTCGGTGGCGCGCACGTTCAGGGCACTGGGCATGGCCGACGCATACGCGTGCAGCACGGTCGAGCGGTGCGAATACAGCGCGCCCTTGGGGTTGCCCGTCGTGCCCGAGGTATAGCACAAGGCGGCGGCCGAGTTTTCATCGAACACGGGCCATGCGTACTCGTCGGAATGCGTGTCGATCAGGTCTTCATAGCACAGCAGGTCGGGAATGCTGCTGCTGGCGGGCATGCGGTCGCGGTCGCACATCAGCACGAAATGGCGCACGAAGGTGCAATCGGCGGCGATCTTTTCCACCACGGGCAGGAAGGTCAGGTCGAACAGCAGCACCTGGTCTTCCGCGTGGTTCGAGATGTAGGCGATCTGCTCGGGAAACAAACGCGGATTGATGGTGTGCAGCACGGCGCCCGAGCCGGACACGGCATAATAGGCTTCCAGGTGGCGGTAGCCATTCCAGGCCAGGGTGGCGACCCGGTCGCCCATGCCGACACCGAGGCCATGCAAGGCATTCGCCAGGCGCCGCGTGCGCTGGTGGCAATCGCGGTAGGTATAACGGTGCAGATCGCCTTCCACCCGGCGCGACACGATTTCGCCGCAGCCATAATGACGCGCTGCAAACTCGATAATGCTGGAAATCAGCAGGGGCTGATTCATCATCTGGCCCATCACTGGACTCAAGGGGAATGCCGACATCGTGTCTCCTGGGGGGGGCTACTCGGTTATTGTTGGAATTGACAGATTTTTCCTAGTTTCGTACGGTCGTGCGGAAATCGTCAACGCATTTCGATATTGCACTGCAGCATGGAATTTTTGATTCCGTTTCCAGCCGCATGGGCGAGCGCCACGCGCCTTGGCGTGGTGCGGTAAAATCGCATTCCAGGCTGGCGCACCTTGCCGGTCCATCTTATTTGACTGGAATTGCCATCACCGCTCATACCTTACCACTGGATAACGCCTTTGCGGCCTTGCCGCCCGCGTTCTATACGCGCTTGATGCCCACTCCCCTGCCCGCCCCATATTTCGTGGCCGCCAGCGCCGCCGCCGCCGCCTTGATCGGCCTCGATGCGGCGCGCCTGGCCGAGCCCGGCTTTGTGGCGCTGCTGGCCGGCAATACGGTTGCCGAGCGCTCGCAGCCCCTGTCGGCCGTGTATTCGGGCCACCAGTTCGGCGTCTGGGCCGGCCAGCTGGGCGACGGCCGCGCCATCCTGCTGGGCGATATCGCCACAGCGAGCGGCCCCATGGAACTGCAGCTGAAAGGCGCTGGCGCCACGCCGTATTCGCGCATGGGCGACGGGCGCGCCGTGCTGCGCTCGTCCATCCGCGAATTCCTGTGCTCGGAAGCCATGGCGGCGCTCGGCATTCCCACCTCGCGCGCGCTGGCCATCATGGGTTCGCAGCAAGGCATCATGCGCGAAACGGTGGAAACGGCGGCCGTCGTCACGCGCATGGCGCCCACGTTTGTGCGCTTCGGCTCGTTCGAACACTGGTTTTACCGCAAGCAGCCGAACGAACTGAAAATCCTCGCCGATTACGTGATCGACAGTTTTTATCCCGAGTTGCGCGCCGCAGCAAATCCATATCAAGCCTTGCTGGCGGAAGTGTGCGTGCGCACGGCGCACATGATCGCGCAATGGCAAGCCGTCGGCTTCATGCATGGCGTGATGAATACGGACAATATGTCGATCCTGGGCCTGACGCTCGATTTCGGCCCGTTCGGCTTCATGGAAGCGTTTGATGCCGAACACATCTGCAACCATACGGACCAACAGGGCCGCTATTCCTACGCCAACCAGCCGCAGGTGGGCCACTGGAACTGCTACGCGCTGGGCCAGGCCCTGCTGCCGCTGATCGGCGAAGTGGAACTGGCGCAGGCGGCGCTGGACAGCTACCAGCCGGCGTTCGCGGAGAAGATGAATAGCTTGCTGCGCGCCAAGCTGGGCTTGCAAACGAGCCAGGACGGCGATACGGCCCTGTTCGACAGCATGTTTGCGCTGATGCAAGCCAATCATGTGGATTTCACGAATTTCTTCCGCGCCTTGTCTACACTGCAGGTAGCGGCGCCCGAACATGACACCATGTTGCGCGACATGTTCATCGACCGCCCCGCCTTCGATACGTGGGCAGCGCAATACCGTGCGCGCCTGATGGCGGAAAAGAGCGTCGATGCCGAACGGCAAGCGGCCATGAACGGCGTCAACCCGAAATACGTGCTGCGCAACTATCTGGCGCAAGTGGCCATCGAGAAAGCCCAGCAGCAGGACTACACGGAAGTGGCGACATTGCTGGAAATATTGCAAAAGCCATTTGACGAACAGCCCGAACACCAGCACTATGCGGCCCTGCCGCCCGACTGGGCCAGCCACCTTGAAGTCAGCTGCTCATCCTAAGGAGTCATTATGACCACGAATAAAGTCAAGAAAACCGACGCCGAATGGCGCGCCATGCTCGACTCGATGCAATACGAAGTCACGCGCCACGCTGCCACGGAACGCGCGTTCACGGGCAAGTTCTGGGACCACCACGAACACGGCGTCTATACCTGCGTCTGCTGCAACACGCCCCTGTTCGCCTCGGACACGAAGTTCGATTCCGGCTGCGGCTGGCCCAGCTATTTCCAGGCGCTGGACCCGGCGAATGTCACGGAAATCGTCGACCGCAGCCACGGCATGGTGCGCACGGAAATCGTCTGCGCCGTCTGCGACGCCCACCTGGGCCACGTCTTCCCGGACGGCCCGCCGCCGACCGGCTTGCGCTATTGCATCAATTCGGCCTCCTTGCGCTTCGATCCGCAGCCTTGATCTGGCGATGGCTTGGGCGTTGCTCCTAAGCCATTCCTAAGATGATTCTAATAAGACCAGTGTAAAGTCTCGCCATGAAATTTCTATTCGACCTATTCCCCCTGATTGCCTTCTTCACCGCCTTCAAATTGGGCGGCATGTATGAAGCGGCCACGCACGATTTCGTGCAGCAATATTTGTCCGGCTTCGTGTCTGGCGGCCTGATCAAGGCCGACCAGGCGCCGTGGATACTTGCCACCCTCGTCGGCATCGTCGCCACGGCTTGCCAGGTCAGCTATCTGCTGCTGCGCGGGCGCAAGGTGGACGGCATGCTGTGGCTGTCGCTGTTCATCTTTGTCGTGTTCGGCGGCGCCAGCATCTATCTGCATGACGATTTCTTCCTGAAATGGAAGCCGACCCTGATCTACTGGCTGTCCGGCCTGGCCCTCTTGATTGCCCACGTGGGTTTCAAGAAAAACCTGATCCGCAAGACCATGGAAGCGCAAGTGCAATTGCCCGATGCCGTCTGGAACCAGCTGCTGGCCGCATGGATCATCTTCTTCGGCGCCATCGGCGCACTGAACCTGTTCGTCGCCTTCGTGCTGTACAAGGGCGACATGGCCGCCTGGGTCAGTTTTAAAGCGTTTGGCGCGACGGGCATCTTCTTTGCCTTCATCGTGGCGCAAACCCTGTTCCTGGCCAAACATATCAAGGAAGACGCATGATGAGCTCCACCACTGAAAACACCGCGCCGGAAACGCGCATGCAGCGCATTCGTACCCGCCTGGAAACGGCACTTTCCCCTCTGGAATGCGTGCTGGAAGACGACTCGGCGCGCCACCGGGGCCATGCGGGCGCCGCCTCGGGCGGAGGCCATTACAATCTACGCATAATTTCTAGTCAATTTGAGGGGCTCAGACTCGTCATGCGT
This sequence comes from Janthinobacterium sp. BJB304, assembly GCF_002735765.1. Taxonomy (NCBI): domain Bacteria; kingdom Pseudomonadati; phylum Pseudomonadota; class Betaproteobacteria; order Burkholderiales; family Oxalobacteraceae; genus Janthinobacterium; species Janthinobacterium sp. BJB304. Next base: position 5,340 of record NZ_PDZN01000038.1, on the reverse strand, counting down.
CATCGACTGGTGTATGATTCCGTGCACGATATGATGCATAATGAGATACATGCATTGGCGATTGTGGCCCTGGCGCCGTCCGAAGTAGTGTAAGGGCGGCGTTTTTGGCGTACCGGGGCAACTTGGTATGCCATTTGCCGCAAGCGCCATGCACGCGTTTTCTTCCCATGCGTTTTTTACGAAACTTTCCCTAACAGGATTTAATAATGACTTTTAAGCCAGCCCGCTTGCTGATCGCACTACTCGCCGTTGTCGCGGTACCTGTTTTTGCGCAAAATGTTGCCGTTGTTAATGGCAAGCCTATCCCATCGTCGCGCGTTGATGCAGTCGTCAAGCAAGTCGTCGCCCAAGGCCAGCAACCGGATTCGCCGCAACTGCGCGAAATGATCAAGAAAGACTTGATCGGCCGTGAAGTGCTGATGCAAGAAGCGGAAAACAAAGGTTTCGGTAAAGATGCAGCCGTCAAGCAGCAAATCGAGAACGCACGCCAAGCCATCGTCATCAACGCCCTGGTCGGCGACTACCTGAAAAAGAACCCGGTCAACGACGCTGAAATCAAGGCCGAATACGACCGCTTCGTGGCGCAGACCGGCGACAAGGAATACCATGTTCGCCATATCCTCGTGGGCACCGAAGCAGAGGCGAAAGACATCATCGCCAAGCTGAAAGGCGGCGCCAAGTTCGAAGATCTGGCCAAGCAATCGAAAGATACCGGCTCGGCCGACAATGGCGGCGACCTGGACTGGGCAGCCCCTTCGTCGTTCCCGAAAGTGTTCTCGGACGCCTTCGTGAAACTGCAAAAAGGCCAGGTTACCGACACCCCGGTGCAAACGCCTAACGGTTTCCACGTGATCAAGCTGGACGACACCCGCGCGGCAAAACTGCCGACCCTGGAAGAAGTCAAGCCACAGATCGCCGAAGCGCTGCAGCAAAAGAAATTGCAAGCGTATCAGGAAGAAATGATCAAAAAAGCGAAAGTTCAGTAAGAACTGACCTCCCCGGCGCCCTTTTCGGCGCCGGTCGTGTATTCTGCGCCTGAATGCGCACTGCGCGCCAGTCGCGTATATCGATTTTTAGTATATTTATTAGGAATGAACATGATTTTGAAGCCAGCCCGCCTGATCTTAGCCCTGGTCGCCGTCGTCGCGATCCCTGCGTTCGCGCAAAACGTCGCCACCGTGAATGGCAAGGCCATCCCATCGTCGCGCGTCGACCAGGTCGTCAAGCAAGTCGTCGCCCAAGGCAAGCAAGCTGATTCGCCGCAATTGCGCGAAGCCATCAAGAAAGACCTGATCGGCCGCGAAGTGCTGATCCAGGAAGCCGACAAGCAAGGCTACGGCACGCGTCCGGAAGTCAAGTCGCAGATCGACAATGCCCGTCAAAGCATCATCATCAATGCTCTGCTGGCCGACTACGTCAAGAAAAACCCTGTCAAGGACGCTGAAATCAAGGCCGAATACGACAAGTTCAAGGCACAAGCGGGCGACAAGGAATACCATGCACGCCACATCCTGGTGGCCACCGAAGCGGAAGCGAAAGACATCATCGCCAAGCTGAAAGGCGGCGCCAAGTTCGAAGAACTGGCGAAAGTGTCGAAAGACGGTTCCGCAGCCAATGGCGGCGACCTGGACTGGGCTAGCCCGGCTTCGTACGTCAAGCCATTCTCCGACGCCATGGTCGCCCTGAAGCCAGGCCAGGTCACGCAAACGCCCGTGCAATCGCAATTCGGCTTCCACGTGATCAAGCTGGAAGAAACCCGTCCGACGAAGCTGCCGGCACTGGAAGAAGTCAAGGGCCAGGTAGCCGAGTCGCTGCAACAGAAAAAACTCGCCGCCTACCGCGATGAGTTGATGAAGAAGGCCAAGATCCAGTAAAAACGCCTGATATAAGCTACTGCGCGTCGCACTTTGCGGCCTGCGATGCTCACCGTACCTTCGTACGGCTGCGCTTCTCGGCCACAAATCGCTGCCGCTCGCTACGCTTCTATCAGCCGTTTGGCTAGCTGGACAAGAGCGCTCCCTGGAGCGCTTTTTTTACGCCTGGAGATGCCATGAATCTACATGCAGAATTGAAAGCCGCGCTGGAAGCAGCCGCCGATCCGGGCCGTGCGGCACCCATGCAGGCCTACATGCGTGACCAGTTCGTTTTCCTGGGCGTGGCGGCACCGCAGCGGCGGCTGGCCGCCAGGGGCTTGCTGGCGGGCTTGAAAGGCGTGGGGGCCGAGGTGCTGCTGGAACATGCGCAACTGCTGTGGCAGCAGCCCGAGCGCGAATACCAGCACGTGGCGCTCGACATGCTGGCCCTGCACCGGGGACAACTGGGCGTCGAACACCTTCCCGCCCTGCTCGGCCTGGCGCGTCAGCGCGCGTGGTGGGACAGCGTCGACGGCATGGCGGGCATCGTGGGCGAGGTGCTGCAGGCGGAGCACCGGCGCGGCGGCGATGGCCATGCGCACATGGATGGCGCCTTGCGCCACGAGGACTTCTGGCTGCGCCGCATCGCCATGCTGCACCAGCTGGGCTGGCGCGCCGGCACGGATGCCGGCTGGCTGTTCGGCGCGGCGCTGGCGCTGGCCCACGAAGACGAGTTTTTCATCCGCAAGGCCATCGGCTGGGCCTTGCGCGATTACGCGCACCACGCGCCGAGAGAGGTGCTAGCTTTTGCCACAGAGCACCGCCAACGGCTCTCTCCCCTCAGCTACCGCGAAGCGCTGAAGCACCAGCGACCTTGAACGACTGACCGCCCAGCAATCGCAGCGCCGCGTCGATACGGGGCGCCGCATCCCAGGCCGGCACGGGCGCCAGCAAGCCCAGCGCCATCTGCCGCAGCGGCTCGGCGATCACCATGGCCAGCAGCAAGCCGGCCAGTTCGTGCCCATCGTGCCCATCCTGCAGCACCAGATGGCCGCGCGCCGCCTGGCGCTGCAACCACTGGGCCAGCAAGGCCGTGCCCCGCTCGATGCCGTTGCGCTGATACACGGCCAGCAAATCGGTGCGCGCGGGAAACTCCGTGCACAGCAGACGGAACAGGCCCACGGCGTCCGCCGTCAGCACGCGCCCCGCCATCGCCTGCAAGACCTCCTTCAATAATGGCAGCACTTCGCCGGGCCCAGCCGCATCGTGCGCCATGGCCGGTACAAAGGCGTCCGTCCAGCCGCGCACCACCAGGGCCACGAGTTCCTCGCGGTTGGCCGCGTACTGATACAGCGACTTCTTGGCCATGCCCGCGTGGCGCGCCACCGCTTCCATGGTCGTGGCCGCATAGCCTTCGTGCAGCAGCAGCCAGGTGGCCGCGTGCACGGCCGCCTCGCGCGCTTCTTCGGGCGGGCGCGCCGGACGGCCCCGTCCACGCACAGCCTTGCTCTCTGCCTTGCTCTCTTCTTCCTGCATGCCGGCTCCAAGCTTGATCGAAGGGCAATTTTACACTGAAACACATTTAGGAAACGTAATACGTTTCTTTAATATATAATGGCTTCACCCAAACAAAGGAGAACGACATGACGAAGCATATTGAATTCCCATGGAGCATCACCGGTACGGGCGACTTGCTCGACCCGTTCCCGCTGCACCTGGAAACGGGCATCACGCGCCTGGAAAATGGCTGCCTGCTGGTGGCGGCGCGCACGGAACTGCACGGCTGCAGCGGGCGCATGCTGGACTGGTGGTTTACATTTTTCGAGACGACGCAGCACATCAAGTGGTGGCATCCGCACGACCACGTGGCCCATCACGGCTGGAACAATGCATGGAAAAAGGGAGAAAGCTATTACGGCGCCTCGATCGAGGCAGTGGAGTCGCTGGGCGATATTCCACCCGTGAAAGCCAAGCTGAAGTTCCATGATCCGAAGGAAGTCTTTGACCCGGTGCAGCTGCAGCAGGCACGCGACAGCGGCGCGCTGTCGGCCGCCATCTGCGCGCGCATCGGCTTCGGCGAGCACGTGCAACTGGACCCGCAAGGCGACCCGCTCGATGGCGAAATGCTGCACCTGACGCGCGACACGCCCACGGGCTGCGTGCTGCGCAGCCGCTTCTTGCTGGGCCGCAATAGCCTGGACCCCGTACGCGACGTGCCCGACGTGCTGGGCCTGAATTTGCTGCGCCATTGCTACAGCGAATTTACCTATCTGTCGCGCTTTTTACCGTCGCTGTATTACGGCGAGCATGCCAACGGGGAACAGGCGCCGCTGCCTTGGTAGCCTGCCTTACAGCCGCTTGTGCATGCGCGCCAGCGGCAATTTGATCGCGTTGGGCAAGTCGAGGTGAAAATCTTCCGTGACGGCAAAGCCGCTGGCCAGGTACAGCGGCACGCCGGGCAAGGTGGCGGCCAATTCCAGCGCCGTAAAACCCGCGGCCCGTGCCTGCCGCTCGCAGTGGCGCATCAGCATGCTGCCCAGGCCCTGGCGCGCCGCCGCCGGTTCCACAAAGAAGGCGCGGATGCGGCCAGGCTGGCTGGCCGGATCGAGCAACGGGTCCGGCCCGCTCTTCGCGCGGTCGGCACCGTACAGGGTGGCGCGCCGGCTCCAGCCGCCGCAAGCCAGCATGACGCCGTCGCGTTCGATGATGAAATACGTCCGGTCGGTAACGAGCTGCGTATCGACGCCGAACACGTGGCGCGTCACGGCCTCGGCCTGTTCCTGCGTATAAAACCCCGCGCTCAGCGCCACGCCGGAACGGGCGATCAACGCGTTCATGGCAGGCACATCGGCCGGCAGCGCCACGCGCAGGCGCGTCAATGCGCCAAAGCTGAACCAGGCACGGCGGATGCGGCCCTGCTCCACCTCATAGGTCGCCACCAGTTCCTGTGTCGACACCCCATCGTCCGTGTCGCCATGGACGATTTCATGATCGATCACCAGCTTGCCGCAGGCGATGCGGTTGAGCAACTGCGCCTGCGGTTTGCTGGCGGCGAAGCGCGCCGTGAAGCGGGGGCCGATTTGCGCACTGCCTTGGGCCAGCAAGGTATCGGGATGCTGGAATTGCTGTGCGTCATCGGCGTAAATGGCCAGCAAGGCCGCCACGTCGTGGGCATTGTAGGCGTCCAGTTGCGCCTGGACCACCGCCGTGGGCGAAATGCGTGTATCGTTGGCAAGCGCCATGCGTGTACCTGTTGTGGAGTCGATGGAAAGTTGCAAAGGGTAACATTGTCGCCCCTGTCGCGGCGTAGTTTACTGCGATAATAACAAGATTCGTCGCAAGTGGCATATTCAGGCGTCATCCATCAACCGTAGAGCGCAATCGCACAAACACAGCAGGAGTAAATATCATGAAATGGGAAGGCAATCGCGAAAGCGACAATGTGGAAGACCGGCGCGGCGAAGATGGCGGCGGTCTTCCACATTGT
>NZ_PDZN01000037.1:0-26620 GCF_002735765.1 Janthinobacterium sp. BJB304 | reverse complement strand
AAGCGCCCAAGCTGATCATCGGCGCCATGATGCGTAAGCTGGTGCACGTGGCATTCGGCGTGCTCAGGTCGGGAAAAATATTTGATCCGGCCTTGCACGCCGCTTGACGGGGGATAACAGTATCTACCGGGCTGTCGGTAGACGCAGGCAGGCATAGGTAGACGTAGGCCGGCGTAGGTCGGCTTAGCCCAACGGGCGTAAGCCGACAACATAGTTGAAGCGGCCCGCACGCATGGCCTACTTCGCCTGCGCGCTGGGCCGCTCGGCGATGCGGTCGCGGTAAGCCTGCAGGTTGGACAACCCTTCCGCGCCCGGCCGGTACTTCATCAGCCCGCGCACAAATTCCAGTGCGCAGAAGGCCGTGATGTCGGCAATCGTAAACCGCTCGCCGGCGATGTAGGGCTGGTGAGCCAGCACCTGGTCCAGCCATTGCGCCGTCTCGCGCAGCTTGCCCGCCTGCGCCGTGGCGAAATCGGGAAACTGCGGATTTTCCAGCGCCACCAGGGCCGGATGGCCGTGACGCACCCAGTTGGCGGCGGCGCTGAACAAATGCAGTTCCACGCGGCGGTCGGCCATTTCGATAAATGCGCGCTCCTCGAATCCCTCGCCCATCAGGTTCGGCTGCGGCTGCAAGCCTTCCAGGTAGGTGCAGATGGCGCGCGTCTCGGTCAGCACGCGTCCGTCGTCCAGTTCCAGCACGGGCACGCGGCCCAGCGGGTTTTTCGCCAGGAAGGCGGGATCGCGGTGCTGGCCCGCCATCAGGTCGAGCGCCACTTCCTCGATGCCGGTGATGCCCTTCTCGGCGATGAACATGGTGACGCGGCGCGGATTGGGCGTGCGGGGGCTGATAGTCAGTTTCATGTGCTTGGGTCTCGTCTCGTTATGGTGGCAGCCAATCCGCTGCGGGACTGGCCTGTGGCAGTACGGTCAGGCGTCCATCATACCAGCGCACCGGCATGGTGCGGCGCCTGTGGCGCGTTGACTTTGCCCCCGTTTCGCCTTAGATTGCTGTACGGGAACGCTGGCCGCCAGTTCCAGCGATGTCCCCCACACGTCATCAACGCCCGCAGCCTATCCGGCTGGCGGGCGTTTTATCCATGAACCAAGGGTATACCATGCATCGCATACCGACTCCGCGCTTCCGGCGCAGCCAACTGGCCGCCGCCGTCCTGGCACTGGCTTCCCTCACCGCAGCCCATGCGGACAACGCCGCTCCCGCCGCCAGGTACGTCTCGGCCAGCCATGCGCCCGGCACCACCACGCAGCTGCCGCGCGGCGTCACGCCTCTGCACTATATCGTGTCGATCACGCCGGACGCCGCCGCCTCTACCTTCAAGGGCGAGGTGGCCATCAAGGTGGCCGTCGACGCGCCGACCGCCAGCATCACCTTCAATGCCTTGAACCTGGCGTTTGCGGCCGCCGCCATCGAAGGCAAGGGCGGCAGCAAGCAGGTGACGCGCAAGATCGAGTTCGATGCGGACAAGCAGACGGCCACCGTGCATTTCGCCGAACCCGTGGCGAAGGGCGAGTACCTGCTGCGCATCGATTACAGCGGCAAGATCGGCACGCAGGCCACGGGCCTGTTCTCGCTCGACTACGACACGCCGCAGGGCCGCCAGCGCGCGCTGTACACGCAGTTCGAAAATTCCGATGCGCGCAGCATGCTGCCGTCGTGGGATGAACCGGACTACAAGGCCACCTTCGATCTCAACGTGGTCGTGCCGAGCAACCAGATGGCCGTCGGCAACATGCCGATCGCCAGCAGCGAAGAGCTGGGCAATGGCATGAAGCACGTGTACTTCGCCACCACGCCGCGCATGTCGACGTATCTGCTGTTCTTCGGCCTGGGCGATTTCGAGCGGGCGACAACGATGGCCGACGGCACGGAGATCGGCGTCATCACGAAGCGGGGCGCGCTGGCGCAAAGCCGCTTCGCGCTCGACGAGTCAAGCGCCCTGCTGCGCGAATACAACGATTATTTCGGCGTGCGCTACCCGCTGCCCAAGCTCGACAACATCGCCGCGCCGGGCCGCAGCCAATTCTTCGGCGCCATGGAAAACTGGGGCGCCGTCTTCACTTTCGAATATGGCCTGCTGCTTGACCCGGCCATCTCGACCCAGGCCGACAAGGAAAACATCTACACCACCCTGTCGCATGAAATGGCGCACCAGTGGTTCGGCGACCTGGTCACCATGCGCTGGTGGGACGACCTGTGGCTCAACGAAGGTTTTGCGTCGTGGATGGAAAGCCGCACCACGGAGCGTCTGCACCCCGAGTGGAACACGGCCCTGTCCAGCGTGAGCGGGCGCGAGTCGGCCATGAGCCAGGACGCGCTGCGCACCACGCATCCGGTGGTGCAGCGCATCGCCACCGTGGAGCAGGCCAGCCAGGCCTTCGACGGCATCACCTATCAAAAGGGAGAAGCGGTGATCCGCATGCTCGAAGCGTATGTCGGCGCCGACACGTGGCGCACGGCCGTGCGCAGCTACATGCGCAAGCATGCGTATGGCAATACGGTGTCCGACGACCTGTGGCGCGAAGTCGATGCGGCCGCCGGCAAGCCGGTCAGCGCCATCGCCCATGATTTCACCTTGCAGCCGGGCGTGCCGATGATCACGGTGGACAACGCCGTGTGCAGGAACGGCAATACGCGCGTGCGCCTGACGCAGACGGAATTTTCCAAAGACCAGCCGAATAAAAAACCGCTGTCGTGGAAAGTGCCCGTCATCGCCTCGACGGTCGGCAACGGCAAGCTGGCCACGGTGCTGGTCAGGAATGGCAAGGCGACCTTCAACGTGCCCGGCTGCGGCGCCCTGCTCGTGAACGCGGGCCAGAGCGGCTACTACCGCACCGTGTACGCGCCCGCCAACACGCGCGCGCTGGCGCGCAGCTTCGCGCGCCTGGCGCCGATCGACCAATTGGGCTTGCTGGCGGACAGCCAGTCGCTGGGCCTGGCGGGTGCGCAAAACCTGGCCGATTTCCTGGAATTGGTGAAAGCGACGCCGCTGTCGGCCGATCCGCAGGTGCTGGGCAAGGTGGCCGCCTCCCTAGGCAGCCTGTACGAACAGTATGCGGGCGATAGCGCGGAAAGCAAAGCGCGCCAGCAGGCCTTCGGCCGCTTTGCCGTGGCGCGCCTGGCGCCGATGATGGCGCAGACGGGCTGGGAAGCGCGCGCGGGCGAAGCATCGAGCGTGGCGACCCTGCGCGGACAACTGATCGCCATCCTCGGCGACATGGGTGAGCCGGGCGTGCTGGCCGAGGCGCGCCGCCGCCATGCGGCCAGCGAGCAAGATCCCGCCGCCATGCCCGCACCGCTGCGCCGCACCATCCTGGGCGTGGTGGCCCAGCATGCGGACGCCGCCACCTGGGAGCAGCTGCACGCCAGGGCGCAGCAGGAAAAGACGCCGCTGGTGAAGAATCAGCTGTACGACCTGCTGGCCTCGAGCGACGATCCCGCCCTGGCGCGGCGCGCATTGGCGCTGGCGCTGACGGATGAACCGGGCGTGACCAACAGCCCGGCCATGATCTCGCGCGTGTCGCGCACGCATCCGGAACTGGCCTTCGACTTTGCGCTGGCGCACCTGGAGCAAGTCAATGCGCGCATCGACGCCAGCTCGCGCAGCCGCTATTTCCCGCGCCTGGCCGCCGGTTCGGCGCAGCCGGACATGATCGCCAAGCTGGAAGCATACGCGCAGGCGCACCTGCCGGCCGGCGCGCGCGGCGACGCCGACAGTTCCGTGGCCGGCATCAAGTACCGCATCAAGCTGCGCGCCGAACGGCTGCCGGCCGTCGATGCATGGCTGGCGAAACAGGCAGGCTAATCGGCTTTCCCGGCGCCGCGGCGTCGGGAACGGATGAAAACGCAGGCAAAAAAAACCGGCTTCGCAAGGTGCGGTAGCCGGTTGAAACGCTGTTTCAGAGCGCAGGGATAAAACGGAAAACACATGAAAAAGTGGAAATCGTGCCGGTCATTGAGGTGTCCGGCAACCTTGCGCCCGGGGTCTCCGTGCGCCATGTATCCACTATGCCATTCCTTCCCTCGGGCAGGCTTAGGACTTCATTAAATCCCCGCCCGATTCCTGCATTTCCCCTGCCCCACCCTGCAAATACTGCCATAAAACAATTTTTACATGTCTGGTGCCGATGGTTGAGCTCACCGGCTAAGCTGTTGAGTCATGCCTGCATCCTATCGCTCCCGGAGCGTAGTGATCTGCGCAATGCATGCTGTATGCCAACGAAAGCATCATAACAGCGGCATATGACCGCCTTATGACGCAGGCTAAACTTTCATACTTTCATCGGCATTTCCAGCGCCGCCGGCATCATGCGTGAAACTGGTGCCGCTGTCCCGCGCCGCGCACGGCGTCCACCAGTGCCAGCACGGCCGGCGTATTGTTGCGTGGAAAAGCGTAAAAACGGGCATCGGGTAATGGCGGCAAGCCCTCTTCCGCTCCCAGGATGCGCAAGCCCTCGCGCAACTGGCTGCGTGCCACGGGCGTCACGGCAAAGCCGGCCAGCGCCGCCGCCACGCAGCCGGCCATGCTGCCGCTGTCAAACGCCAGCCGCCAGGCACGGCCCGCCTGCGCCAAAGCGGCCAGCGCCGCTTCGCGGTACACGCACGGCGAGGGAAACAGCGCCAGCGGCACGGGCAGTTGCGGATCGGGCAGGCGGCCGGCCGCATACGCCCATACCAGCGGCTCGGCCCACAGCAATTCGCCGGCCCCTTCCGTGCGGCTGCATTGCTTGCCGAAAATGACATCGATCTGCTCGTGCGCCTGGCGCCGCAGCAGGTCGGCCGTGATGCCCACCTTCAACTCGATCGACGCTTGCGGATGCCAGCGCTGGAACGTCTGCAGCACTTGCGGCAGCCACGTGCCCGCGAAATCTTCCGACGCGCCCAGGACCAGCCGCCCCTGCACCGATGCACCGCTGAGCCTGGCCCGCGCCTCGCGTTCCAGGTCGACGATATTGCGCGCATACATGTACAGCAGTTCGCCGGCCGCCGTCAGCTCCAGGCTGCGCGTCGTGCGCGCCAGCAACTGTTTGCCGGCGCTATGTTCCAGGCGCTTGATATGCCCGCTGACAGCCGACGGCGTCAGCGCCAGGTTTTGCGCGGCCAGCGCGAAACCGCCCGTATCGACCACTTCCAGCAGGCTGCGCAAGAGGACGATGTCCAGGGTCATTGCCGGCAAGGCGTGCATGGTACGCCCCAATTCATCAAGATATGATCATAATATCGATGAATTGCTCACGAATCAAATACATTGCCGGCGCTACCATGACGTTCTCCCCTCACCTTCGTCAGGAATGCCATGCAAGACTATCACTACATCGCCACCCCGCTGCTGGACGTGGCCTACCTGGAATGGAACGCCGCCGGCAGCCGCTGCGCCGTGCTGGTACACGGCTGGCCCGACAGCCCGGAAAGCTGGGCCAAAACGGCGACGGCGCTGGCCGCCGCTGGCTACCGCGTGCTGGCGCCCGCCCTGCGCGGCTTCGCGCCCACGCGCTTTCGCCATGCGGACACGCCACGCAGCGGCCAGCTGGCCGCGCTGGGACGCGACTTGCTCGACTTTATCGATGCGATGCAACTGGATCGGCCCTTGCTGGTGGGCCATGACTGGGGCGCGCGCGCCGTCGCCAATGCCTGCGGCTTGCGCCACGATGCGACATCCGGCCTCGTCATGCTGTCGGTAGGCTATGGCACGAATGACCCACGGCAAGAACTGTCTTACCAGCAGGCGCGCAACTACTGGTACCACTGGTTCATGGCCACGCCGCGGGGCCAGCATGCCGTCGAGCATGACCGCCACGCGTTTGCCCGCATGATGTGGGACAGCTGGTCGCCCGCCGGCTGGTATGGCGAAGCCGATTTCGCGCAGGCCAGCCGCGCTTTCGACGGTCCCGACTGGGCCGAGGTGGTGCTGCATTCCTACCGTCACCGCTGGGCGTTTGTCGAGGGCGACCCCGCGTACGCAGCCGACGAAGCGCGGCTGCACCCGGCGCCCGTCTTGCCGGTGCCCACCCTGGTGCTGCATGGCGCGGCCGACACCTGCAACCACCCGGACAGCTCGGCCGGACGCGAACGCCATTTCAGCGGCGCCTACCAGCGCGTGCTGCTCGAAGGCATCGGCCACTTCCCGCAGCGCGAGGCGCCGCAGGTGGTAGCCAGCGCCATCCTCCTGTTTGTCGACGGACAGGCGCGGTAAACGCTATCCCTGTATTCCGTCCTTGCGCGGCCGCCTGCGAAGGGGCTAGCGCCGGGCAGGCTGGATCGCGTACTATCGCCCCATCGCCCCATCGCGCCTTGCGCCTCTGCACGCGCAGTCCATGTCCAGCCAGGAGTTTTCATCGATGCACACTGTTCACCGCCGCATGCTGCTGGCCGGCGCCTGCGCCTTGCTGCTATCCTGCACACCCTTGCCGCCCGCGCCTGCCCCCGCTTCCGCGCCGCCCGCCCCTGCTGCCGTGCCGGCGCCCGCGTGGCAGCGGCAAGACATGCAGCTGCTGCACATCGCGCCCGCAGAATCGCTGCTGACCATCACCGTGCGCCGTGGCGGCGCGCTGGCGCGGCTCGGGCATGATCACGTGGTGGCCAGCCGCAGCCTGCAGGGCATCGTGGCGCCCGCGCCGGGGCGCGCGCAGTTGCGCTTCCGGCTCGACGAGATGACTGTGGATGAAGAAAGCTTGCGCCAGGCGGCGGGCTTGACGACGACGCCGTCGGTCGACGCCATCGCCGGCACGCGCCACAACATGCTGGTGCGCGTGCTCGAGGCGGAACGCTATCCGTGGGTCAGCATCGAGGCGCGCCGCACGGGCGACCAGCAGGTGTTTGATGCGGACATCACCCTGCATGGCGTGACGCGCACGGTGCGGCTGCCCGTGCGGATCGAGCAAGCGGCCGACGGGCGCAGCCTGCAGGCCAGCGGCAGCCTGCTGCTGAAACAAAGCGACTTCGGCATCGTGCCGTTCGCCATCCTGGGCGGCGCCATGGCCGTGCAGGACCAGATGGAACTGGCCTTCCGCATCACCGCCCGGCAGGAGGTCAGCGTGCCAGGATCAGGCGCAAGCCCAGGCCGATGAAGATGGTGCCGGCCACGCGGTCGAGCCACAGGCCGGCGCGCGGGCGGCGGTTGAGCCACAGGCCGACGGCGCCGGAAAAATAGCCGAGCAGGCCGAACAGCACGCACGCCTGCGCCGTGAAGACCAGGCCCAGCTGCGCCGTCTGCCAGCTGGCATTGCCCTGGCCCGCGACGATGAACTGCGGCAGGAACGACAGGAAAAACAATACGACTTTCGGATTGATACTGTTGGCAAACAGTCCCTTGCCGAACAGACGCAGCAAGGATTCGTCGGGCAAGGCGGCCGCGCCATCGACTCTGGCGCCGCCACGGCTGCGCAGGGCGCCGATGCCCAGCCACACCAGATAGAGCCCGCCGGCCACTTTCAGCGCCGTAAAGGCCGTGGGCGAGGCGGCCAGCAGGGCCGACACGCCAATGGTCGCCAGCACGGTGTGCGTGAGGCAGCCAAGGGCGCAGCCCAGGCCGAACGCCATGCCCTGGCGGCGCCCGCGCGACATGCCCACGCCCAGCACCATCAGGTTGTCGGGGCCGGGACTGGCGGTGATCAAGACGGCGGCGGCCAGGAAGGCCAGGAACTGGTCGGGACTGAGCATGAATATCTCGCGGGCAAAAGCGCCATGATACCGGAGCAGGCGCCAGGCGGACAGGACATGAATTTGCCCGTGTGTCACCGAGAGTCGATTAAAATGGACACTCCACAGCAAACGGCGTTGCCGCCAATTCCCGCGCGACCATCACCCACTCCATCGATGCCAGCCCACTCGCTCCCTCCCTGCCACCGCGCTTCCAGCTCCCGCGTCAGCGCCTGGCTATGTGGCTGGCCGCTCGTGCTCAGCCTGCTGTTCGGCCTGCTGGGTCTGGCGGGCGCGGCGCAGGCGACTCCCTTGCCTCTGAGCAAACAAGGCATCGCTCACCTGGGCAAGGGCGGACAACTATTTCTTGCCGAAAATGAAGCCGCGCCTGCCGATGCCGCCGCCCTGCCCGCCTGGCTGGCGCGCCAGCGCCCGGCCGACCAGGTCGACCTGTTCGGCGGCGCCTACTGGCTGCATGCGCAGGTGCGCAACGACAGCAGCGAATCGGCCTGGGTCATCGACCCGAACGACACCCTGATCGACCTGGTCGACGTCTACGTGTATGGCCCGGGGCCGCACGCGGCGCCGCGTACCTTGCTGACGGGCTACCAGCGGCCGCACGACTATTTGCTGCACTACGGCATGAACGTGCAGCTGGCGCCGGGTGCCACGTACGACATCCTGATCCGCTTTTCCAGCCCCTACTACGCGCGCGCGCCCCTGTTCGGCGTGAAGACGCAGCACGACTACCGCAAGCTGGTGGGCAAGGAAAACTTCCTGATGGTGGCCTCCATCGGCGCCCTGCTGGCGCTGGGCCTGTTCAATTTCTTCATCTTTTCCATCACCCTGGAAAAGGCGTCGGCGTATTACGCGCTGTACGTGCTGACGTATGGCCTGGCCTGGGCCATGACCTTCCACGTCTTTGCCGACCTGTTCGACTGGCACCAGCTGCAGCTGCATTACGTGCCGTTTTTCCTGCTGCCCGTCTTCAGCACCCTGTTCTACATGCATTTCCTGCGCCTGCGCGACTACTCTCTGCTGCTGTACCGGCTCAGCAAGGTCAACCTGGCATTGCCCTTGCTGCTGCTGCCCAGCTGCTTTTTCGCCCTGTCGTATGCGCACACGCTGGCCACCATCGCCATCAGTATCTGGATGCTGCTGGCGCTGGTCTGCGGCATCGTCGTCTGGCGCCGCGGCTACCAGCCGGCGCGCTTCTTCGTGCTGGCCTTCGTCGCGCTGATGCTGCCCGGCTTTCTGATCCTGCCGGCCAACCTGGGGCTGATGCCGGCCATGGTGGCCAACGCCCAGCTGGTGACTCTGCTCGGCGGCACCTTCGACGGCTTGCTGCTGGCTTTTGCCCTGGCTGACCAGATCCGCCTGCTGCGCAACAACCTGGAACAGCGCGTGCAGGAACGCACCTTGGCCCTCACCCTCAGCAACGACGCCCTGCTGAAGGCCAAGGAGCACGCGGAAGTGGTCAGCCGCCACCGCATCGATTTTCTGTCCGCCATGAGCCACGACATCCGCACGCCGCTGGCCGGCGTGATCGGCATGCTGAAATTCGCCCTGCGCGACCAGTCCGTCAAGGGCCGCACGCAGGAATACCTGCGCATCGGCCTGCACAATGGCGTCTCGCTCCTGACCATCCTCAATGACATCCTCGATTTTTCCAAGATCGACGCGGGCAAGCTGACGCTGGAAACGGTGGACTTCGACCTGCTGGCGCTGATCGGCGACGCGGCCGGCATCGTGCAGGGCCAGGCCGACGCCAAGAGCCTGCTGCTGCGCCGCGAACTGGCGCTGGACCTGCCGCGCTACGTGCGCGCCGACCCCACGCGCCTGCGGCAAATCCTCATCAACCTGCTGGGCAACGCGCTGAAATTCACGGCCAATGGCGAAGTGCTGCTGGAAGTGCGGCGCGCCCGCACGCCGCCGCGCCGCGATGGCCGCAGCGAGATCGAATTCATCATCAGCGATACGGGTCCCGGCATCGACGCGGACACCTTGCCGCGCCTGTTCCAGAAATTCGAGCAGGCCGACCATTCCACCACGCGCCGCTACGGCGGCACGGGCCTGGGCCTGGCCATTTGCAAGGAACTGGTTGAACTGATGAAAGGCACGATCGGCGTGGAAAGCCGGGTCGGCATCGGTTCGCGCTTCCACTTCACCTTGCCGCTGGAAGACGGCAGCGCGCCGGCGGCAGACGCGCGCCGGCCGGCGCGCCAGACGCGCCACGCCTGCCGCCTGCGCATCCTGTGCGCCGAAGACGTGCGCACCAACCAGATCATCATCGGCACCCTGCTCGAAAGCATGGGCCATGACGTGACCATCGTGGAAAACGGCGAACAGGCGCTGCGCGCGCTGGGATCCAGCCCCTACGACTGCGTGCTGATGGATGGCCGCATGCCGGAAATGGATGGCGAACAGGCCGCCCGCCTGATCCGCGATGGCGGCAATGCCCAGTTCCCCATTCCCGACGCGCAGATTCCCATCCTCGCGCTGACGGCCAACGCCAGCGAACATGACCGGCAACGCTACCTGGCCGCCGGCATGGACGACTTCCTCAGCAAGCCCGTCGACGAAGCGCTGCTGTTCGAGAAAATCGACGCCATCATCGACCTGCTGCTGGCGCGCGGCCACGCGCTGCCGCAGGCCGCACCCATCGACGACGACACCCTGGCGCGCCAGTTCGGCCTGGACCATGCTGACGACGCGCAGGCGCAAACGCCGGCGCCGGCCGATCCCATGACGGCGCCCGTGCACATTCTGCCGCTGGCAGGCCTGTCGCCGCAGCACTTGCAGCGCATCGCGCAAGCGTTCCTGACGGAAGCGCCACGGCGCCTGGACCTGGCTTGCCACGCCGTGCGCGACGGCAATGCCAGCGCCGCGGCCGCCGCCTTCCACGCCTTGAAAGGCAGCGCCGGCTACCTGAGCCGCCCCACCCTGCACGGCTTGTGCCACCAGATGGAAACCCTGGCCTCGAACGGCCAGCT
The DNA here is from genome assembly GCF_002735765.1 of Janthinobacterium sp. BJB304. Classification (NCBI taxonomy): domain Bacteria; kingdom Pseudomonadati; phylum Pseudomonadota; class Betaproteobacteria; order Burkholderiales; family Oxalobacteraceae; genus Janthinobacterium; species Janthinobacterium sp. BJB304. The sequence continues at coordinate 15,973 of NZ_PDZN01000037.1, read as the reverse complement.
CGATAACGTGGAACAGTTCCTGCCGCAGCTGCAGGCGGCGCTGGACGTGGCGCGGCGGGACCTGGAAACTCAGCCCGAAGGCTGAGGCATCCAGCCCCGCGATTGCAGCCACGCCAGCAGCAGTTGCGGCCACGCGGCCGGCTCGCTGCCCGGCTTGCCCAGGCCCCAGCCATGGCCGCCGTGCCGGAACTGGTGCAGTTCAACAGGCACGCCCGCGCGGTCCAGGGCAGCGCCCATCAAGCGGCTGTTGTCGGGCGGTGAAATCGGGTCGTCCAGCGCCTGCGCGATGAACATGGGCGGCGTGCGCGCATCGATGTGGCGTTCCACCGACAGCGCATCGCGCGCCGCCTGCGTGGGGTGGCTTCCCAGCAGCTCTTTCTTCGCATGCGTCGTGTCGAACGGCGGCTGCATGGTGAGCACGGGGTATAGCAGCACGACGAAATCGGGCCGCGCGGAGACGCCATCGATCGCATCGACGGACGCATACAGGGCGGCGTCCGGTTGGACGGCCGTCATGCCGGCCAGGTGCGCGCCGGCGGAAAAACCCAGCATGCCGATGCGCGCCGGGTCGATGCCCCACTCGGCCGCACGCGCCCGGATCACGCGCATGGCCCGCTGGCCGTCCTGGAACGGCGCGGCCACCCCGCCGCCTTCCTGCGGCAGACGGTACACGAGTTCAAACGCCGTGACGCCCTGCGCTTGCAGCCAGGCGGCGGTGGGGCCGCTTTCCTTGCCCGCCTCGATATGCGCATAGCCGCCGCCGCTGACCAGCAGGACCGCCGTGCCGTCCGGCCGCGCCGGGCGGTGTGCGATCAGATAAGGCTGCTCCACCTGCGTGATGGAGCCCTTGGCGCTGTCGCGCTGCGGACCCGGCGCCGCGCCGCCGGGCGGCGCGCCGGGCCACAGCACAATGGCGCCCGGCGGCGCGGCGCCCGCGTGCAGGTGGATCAGGACAAGGCACGGCAGCATCAGGCCTCGCATGCCTAGAAATCCGTCTCGCCCTGGATCACGGCCGGATAGCCGGTCATGGCGCGCGAGGTCTGCATGCCGGCCATCACGGCCGCCTCCACGCAGCCCGCGTTCAAGCCCGTCCTGATCCAGTCGCCCGTGAGGAACAGGTTGCTGAAGCCCGACTGGTCGGTCGCCAGCCGGTACTGCGTGCTGCCCACCACCGACATCACGTAGCGCTCGGACGGATCGACGTTAGCGCGCCAGTACTGGCTGTCGAAGCGCGCCGGGCCCGTGCCGGCCTTCGCATCGACCAGCCATTGCCACGGAAACGCGCCGGGCGCGCCCGCCTCGGGCCACAGCGCGCCGATCTCGCGTTCCAGCTGATGCAGCGCGCCCTGTTTCGCCTTGGCCGCGCAGCGGGCGGGAAAGCCCGTGTCGGTGACGGGCGGGTAGCTGTCGACGGGGAAGGCGCTGCAAAAATACGAAACGTTTTTCGGTTCCAGCCCCGCCGGCCAATCCTCGTGCGCCAATAATTGATCCATCGGCGCCCACGTGTCGTACGGCTCCGTGAAGGCCGACAGCACCGGTTGCTGGCCCTTCGGCTGCGTGGTCCAGCCCATCTGAGACAAATCCTTGTTGAGCCACACCTGGTAAGCCTGCGTGGCCACCGTTTTCACCTTGTCGGCCGCCAGTTGCAGGGCCGGGCTTTGCGCCAGCAGCTGCGGGCACAGGGCTTGCAGCGAACCGATGGAAATGCCGAACACCACCTTGTCGAAATCGACGCCCTTCTTCAATACCGTGGCGGGCAGCGCGCGGCCGAACGCCTGCGCATACTGCTGCGGCCAGTCGCTCCAGTACGATTCCAGGTTGACTTCCTGCGCCTGCAGCAGCGCCGCTTGCGCCGGTTCGATCTGCGCGTAATCGGGCGCGCTGGGCCAGCACGCCAGGCCCTTCACGTCCACCAGCGGCGCATAGCCGGCGCCCGGGTCCTTCAATTGCACCTGCTGCGTGATGCGGATGCTGTCGATGTCGCCCGCGCCCGGCACCAGTTCTTCCACGCGCTGGAAGAACCTGAATTCCACGCCGCGCTTGCGCAGCACCTCGTACAGCGGTGTGAAAATCGTGTCGCCCATGCCGGCCTGCATCTTGAACATGATGCCGCCCTTGTAGGCCAGGCCGATGCGCGCCATCGAGCGCAGCAAGGTGCCCGCCTCGATGTTCGGTTTGGAAAAATCGCCGCCCTCGTAGGCAAACACCAGGTCGTAAAAGCCGCGCACGGGCGCCGAATTGACGCTGAACTGCTCGTCGCCGCCATGCTTGCGCAGCCAGGCGCGGAAATCGATGTCGTTGATGACGTCAAAGCCGTTCTTGAACACACCATCCTCGAACATGCCCTTCATGACCGTGATGCCCAGGTCCAGGCAGGTGAACAGGCGGCGCAACTCGTCGTCGCCATCGATCAGCGCCCGGTAGCGCAGGCGCAGCCAGGCGCGGATGCCGTTCAGGGTGCTGGCCAGCAGCTGGTGGCGGGCCTGGTCGTGGCGCGTGGAGTCCGGCGCCAGGTCGGCCACCAGCGCCGCCAGCGCGCCCACGGACAGGCCCACGTCGAGCCCCAGTTCATCGGCCTGCCCCACCACTTCGTCGGCCAGGCGGCGCAGCCAGCCCGGCCACACGCCCTCGCCTTCGCCGTCACCTGGTTGCGCGCTGGCGCGCACGATGCGCGCGTCGGCGTCCGCCACCTGACGGATCTGGCGTATCCACTGCTCGATCCAGCCCACCATGGCGATGGCCATCTGCCACAGGGTGACGTCTTCGCCGCCCTCGCCCGGCTCGCCCGGCAAGGTGGGAAAGACGATGGACCAGTTGCGCCATTGCCCCTTGACGTCTTCCGACAGGGCCACGTAATCATGCTGCTTGAAGGCGTCGCGCCAGGTGGCCAGCGGCGCGCCGGGCGGGCGTTCCAGGCTGGCGTAGGCTTCCTTGATCATCCTGAAGGCGTTCGCATAGAAGCCGAACCAGATGTGCAGGCCATGCTCCTCGATGCGCTGGCCCGCCTGCGCATTGCGCCCGCTGGCGCCCTTGCCGCCCAGGCGCCAGCCCAGCTGGTAGACGGTGATGGCGTGCCGGTTTTGCCAGCCCGGCTGGTTCGTCAGATAATACGCGGTGGTCATGGCCGCCACGCCGCCGCCAAGGATGGCGATCTTTTCCGGCGCGATGCGGGAATTGTCGACCAGTTCCTCGCCCGGCATGGCCGTGAAGTCGAAATTTACATTGAAGGGCAAAATCGCCGCCTGCGGTCCCAGCTGCAAACCCAGGGTCTGGTCCAGCGGGAAGCTGTCGAAGGCGTGCACCGTGCACGCGTACTCATAGCCGAGCAGGCGCGCGCTGTGCAGGCGGTTGATTTCGGCCGGCGCAGCCACCAGGGCCTGGTACACGGCTTTTACGCCCGCGCTGTCGGGGAATTGCTTGAGGAATATCTGGTCGATGCGCGGGTTGCGCAGCAGCGACAGGATGTCGGCCCAGCCAGCCTGGTCCATGTCGAAGAAATCGGGAATGGAGAGAAAAATCTCGAATGCCTGCTCGATGAGTTCCAGGAAACTGTTGACGGGTTTGTGCGGCCCCGTCTGCACGGTGGCATTGACTTCCAGCAGCGGGTGCAGGGCCAGCTTCGTTTCCGGCGAAAAATGCTGGAAGCCCTTGGCGGCGACGGAACAGCGCAGCGGCTCGCTGCCGGCGGCGGGAATTTCGTAGTCGCACAGGTATTTCGGATAGCCGAACAGTTCGCGCCCGTTGATCAGGGCCATGGCGTCATCCACAAAAATGTGGCACGGATACCAGTAGATATGCGCGAGCTTGCCGTGTTCATCCATCTGGCCGACCATGATCCAGGTGACGATGTCGACTTCCGTGATCCAGCCCTTGGCCTGGTCGACGGGGTTGGCCGAGTCCGCATGGTTGACGCGTGTAAACGTCAGCATCACATACGGCGACAGGGCTTTCAGGGTCATCCTGCTGCCCGCCACCTGGTTCAGGGTGGTATTCACGGTGGCCTGCAGCTTGGCCAGGTCGCCCCTGACGAAATAGCCGTACATTTCCGACTGTTTCAATTGCAGTGGCGAGTGCATCATCACCGAACCGCCCTGATAAATATACGAAGGTCTTGCCGAAGGTATCGCCGTCATTGCCCTGCCCCTAAATGAAGTTTCAGACAAACAAGATTGCTATAGTGTATTTGAGAAAGAACAATGAATGATATGAAATAAATTAAAGGATTTGCCAAGATGCATAGGCTCAGCAGCCCGCCGCCTGTGCACGGCAGCCGGGGCAAGCCCATGCCATCGGGTGTACGATGAAGTATCTTGAGCGTTCCGAGCACCATGCCATGGCAATGATTACCACCGACTACGTTTCCACCTATTCAGGCAACCGTTTTTATCCCTTGCGTCCGCATATCGACAAGGTAGTCATTGAAGACATTGCCCACGGCCTCGCCTACCAGTGCCGCTTCAATGGACAGACGCAAGTGTTTTACTCGGTCGCCCAGCACAGCCTGATCGTTGCCGAACTGGTGCCGCCCCATTTGCGCCTGGCCGCCCTGCTGCACGACGCGGCCGAAGCCTACCTGGGCGACATGGTGAAGCCCCTGAAAGTGTTGCTGCCCGAGTTTGCCGTGCTGGAAGACAAGGTCAGCGCCATCATCGCCGCCACGTATGGGCTGGATTTTTCCGATTACGCACCGATCAAGCGGGCCGACCTGATCGCGCTGGCCACGGAAAAGCGCGACCTGATGCCGCACTCGGCCGAACGCTGGGCTTACCTTGACGGCATCGCCCCTCTGCCCGGTATAATCGAAGCCATGGGCCCGGCCGAAGCCAAGCAGCGCTTCCTGCATGCCTTTGCCCAGCTGAGCGGGCTTGGGCTGGCCGCATGAATGCTGTCACCTTGCCGCATGAACGGGCGCTAAGCCCCGGTTTTTGCACGGCTTTTTTAGATATCCACAGCAACTGTGGATAAAGTTGTTGATAAGCCCCTCTTGACAAGCCGCAACACCAGTATTGATGCGGGTTTCAACAATTTGCTGATTTCACAGGCAATTTTTTACCCCAATGAAATCAATGACTTAGAATCACGGATTTGCGCTTGCGCAAAGTTATTCGGCCACCATGAAAATATATTTTGCTGTGCATAAGCAATCCTGGCGCCAGGCCGTCTTGCTTGAACAGCATTGTTTTGACAAACCCCGCAGACTGGCATAGTGTGGAGTGGCGAGCACGATCAACGGTGGAAAAACGCATGAACATGGATAGCGACAACGCCGCCAAGGGAGCGGACGAACCGGACTGGCTGGTCGACGAACCGCTGGAACGGGCAGACGCGGCGGCAGAGCCTGCCACCGCGGCGCCATGGCGCGTGCTGATCGTCGATGACGATGTCGACGTGCACGTGGTGACCAAGTTCGCCCTCAGCCAGGCCAGCTTCCAGGGCCGCAGGCTGAGCTTTTTGCACGCGTACTCGGGCGCCGAGGCGCTCACCTTGCTGCGCGGCACTTCCGATATCGCCGTGGTGCTGCTCGATGTGATCATGGAAACTCAGGATGCCGGGCTGCAAGTGGCACGCCAGATCCGCGAAGAGCTGCACAACAGCGCCGTGCGCATCATCCTGCGCACGGGCCAGCCCGGCCAGGCGCTGGAACACCGCATCATCATCGATTACGACATCAACGATTTCTGGTGCAAGACGGACCTGACCACGCGCAAGTTGTTTACCACTGTGATCGCCTCGCTGCGCACCTATGCCACCTTGCGCGAAGCGGAGCAGCAAGTTGCCGAACTGGCTGCCGCCCTGGCCCAGTGCGGCGACACACCAGCGGTGCCGGCCGGCGGCACGCCCTGAACGTGGCCGCTACTTTCAGTCATAAAAACAAGAGCACTGGATAGGCATACAGACTTGTGGCATGCCCCATTTTGGCCCATCTCGCGCGCCAAAAGCAGGCGCTGGCCCGCCCCTTTTTCCTAAGTGGCGGATTGTTAAGCGCTTTTTCAGATATCCACACGGACTGTGGATATCTTTGTGGATAAGGGCCTATTGACAGCCTTCAAAGCCACAGCCCGTGCGGCTTTCAATAAACTGCTCAATCAAACAGCAAAAATAAAATCCATTAAAATCAAACACTTAGAAAGTCACACATAATCACAAGAAAATTATTTCGCCAATTTCGTTAGCCCATCATTTGTGCATAACTGAGCCGTAATGATCAATCCGACAACACCGGGCCAACGCTGCCGGCAACACAGTTGCCGCGAGGATACTCAGTGCACGGCCTGGCGGCGCTGCTCCGGATGCAACAGCACGCGCTCGATCAGGTCGGGGGCGACATTGTATGACTTCAGGTATTCCAGCGCGCACAAGGTGCTGAAGGCTGCCTGCACGGCGATGCCCAGATTGACGATATCGGACATCTTCTGGTCGATGCGGGCATGCAGCACCACGGTTTTGGCGGGCATATGCAGCGTTTCTGTGGAATGAGGCATGATAAGCAACTCCTGCGAAGGGGACGGAGGGATGAGAGGGCGTAGCGGGGCGAGCCACGCCAGCGCGGACAGGGACAGCGATCATGTTGCCGCTAAAAGTATTGCCGATAAACTCTCGATGTCAATGGCAGGGAAACATGAGCCACGGTTTTTTTCTTGCAGGCACAAGCAGAGCCGAAAGCGATGGACAAGCGCGATCGGCCACGGCGATAATCAGCCATGCCCTCGCCTTCCACGCCTCCGCCCGACCTGCCTCGCCCGCAACCGGCCTCGCTCGCCGACCTGTTCTTCTCGTTCACCTGGCTGGCCCTGCAAGGCTTTGGCGGCGTGCTGGCCGTGATCCAGCGCGAGATGGTCGAGCGCAAGCGCTGGCTGACGCAGGAGGAATTCCTCGAGGACTGGGCCGTGGCGCAGATCATGCCCGGGCCGAATGTCGTCAACCTGTCGCTGATGGTGGGCGGGCGCTATTTCGGTTTGAAAGGCGCGCTGACGGCGCTGGCCGGCATGCTGACCGCCCCCCTCGTCATCGTGCTTGTGCTGGGCGTGCTGTACACGCGATTTGGCGACAATCCGCAGATGGCGGGCGCACTGCGCGGCATGGCCGCCGTCTCGGCCGGCATGATCGCCGCCACGGGCGTGAAGCTGGCGACGGCGCTGAGCAAGCATCCGCTGCCCCTGTGGCTGACCTTGTCCATCACCGTGCTGGGCGTGCTGATGGTGGCCGTGCTGCGCTGGCCCCTGCTGTACATCCTGCTGGGCCTGGGCGGCATCGGCTGCCTGCTCACCTATCGAAAGCTCTCCACATGAATCCGCCCCTGCAACTGGTGTTAAGCGCGGGCGACTGGCTGAACCTGTTCGGCCACTACCTGATGCTGTCGCTGATGTCGATCGGCGGCGCCATTTCCACCACCTCCGAAATGCACCGCTTCCTCGTCGAACAGCATGGCTGGCTGACGCAGACGCAATTCAACGAGTCGATCGCCATCGCCCAGGCCGCACCCGGCCCCAATGTGCTGTTCGTCGCCCTGATGGGCTGGAACGTGGGCATGAATGCGGGCAGCTACACGGCCGCCTATCTCGGCGTGTTCATCACGATGGTGGGCATCATGCTGCCCAGCACTACCCTGACCTACGTGGCGGCCCAGTGGGGCTACCGCAACCGCGACCTGCGCCCCGTGCGCGCCTTCAAGCAGGGCATGGCGCCCATCGTCGTCGCCCTCCTGATTTCCACGGGCATGATCCTGGGCGGCGCCAACCATGACATCCGCACCGACTGGCCCCTGTGGAGCCTGTCCATCGTGGCCGGCCTGATCATCTGGCGCACGAAGATCCATTTATTGTGGCTGCTGGCGGCCGGCGCCGTGCTGGGCTGGCTCCAGCTCGTCTGACCTTACACGGCCAGGTGCCGCTTCACCTCGTCGCCATCCATCTGTTCCGCCTTGCCGCTGGCCACCACCTGCCCCCGCGACAGCACGATGAAGTCGTCGGCCAGTTCGCGGGCGAAATCGAAATACTGTTCGCACAGCACGATGGCCATGTCGCCCCGCTGTTTCAACAAGGAAATGACCCTGCCGATATCCTTGATGACGGAGGGCTGGATACCCTCCGTCGGCTCGTCGAAGATGATCAATTGCGGCTCGGCCAGCAGGGCGCGGGCGATGGCCAGTTGCTGCTGTTGCCCGCCGGACAAATCGCCGCCGCGCCGCTGCAGCATCTCCTTGAGCACGGGGAACAGCTCATACACGTGGGGATCGATGCGCGAGGCCAGCCTGCCCCGCTTCACCGCCATGCCCATCAGCAAGTTTTCCTCGACCGTCAGGCGCGCAAAGATGTCGCGCCCCTGCGGCACGTAGGCGATGCCCAGCCTGGCGCGCGCATGCGGCGCCAATCTCGTGATGTCATGCCCGTTGAAGAGCACCTTGCCCTGCGCTACGGGCAGCACGCCCATCAGGCATTTGAGCAAGGTCGTCTTGCCCACGCCATTACGCCCTAGCAAGGCCAGGCATTCGCCCTTGCGCGCCGACAGGTCGATGCCGCGCAAGGTATGCGAGGAGCCATAGTATTGATTTAATTCTTGCACTTCGAGCATGGTTACCTTCCCAGATAGACTTCGATGACCCTCTCGTCGGCTTGCACTTCGTCCATGCGGCCCTGCGCCAGCACGGCCCCTTCATGCAGCACGGTGACGATGCCTTGCTGGGCGATTTCCGTAACGAAACCCATGTCGTGCTCGACCACCATGATCGAATGCTTGCCGCGCAATTCATTGAGGAGCTCCGCCGTGCGCGCCGTTTCCGCGTCCGACATGCCGGCCACGGGTTCATCCAATAAAATCAGCTGCGGCTCCTGCATCAGCAGCATGCCGATTTCCAGCCATTGCTTTTGCCCGTGCGACAGCAAACCGGCCGGTCGCGCCTCGTGGCCGTTGAGGCGTATCAAGCGCAAGATCGCTTCGATCCTGCCCGCCTGCTCGGACGACAGGCGCGCAAACAGGGTGGGCGCCACGCGCTTGTCCATTTTCATCGCCAGTTCCAGGTTGTCAAACACCGTGTGCTGTTCGAACACGGTGGGACGCTGGAATTTGCGGCCGATGCCTGCGTGGGCGATTTGCGCTTCCGTCATGGTGGCCAGATTCATGGTCTGGCCGAACCAGGCCGTGCCGGACGTGGGCCGCGTCTTGCCGGTGATCACGTCCATCATAGTCGTCTTGCCCGCGCCATTCGGGCCGATAATGCAGCGCAACTCGCCCACGGAAATATCGAGGCTCAGCTTGTTGATGGCCTTGAAGCCGTCGAACGACACGCTGATGTCTTCCAGATACAAAATGGCGCCATGCGTCGTATCGACACCCTCGCCTTTTACGCGCGCATACGTGGCGCCAGCCTCGGTGCCGGCCATGCCGGGCAACATGCGGATACTCATGCGGCCTCCTCTGCCACGGCGGCGACTTTTTTACGTTTAAGCTTGTTCAAGACACCGAGCATGCCTTGTTGCATGAACAGCGTCACGCCGATGAACAGCAAACCCAGCGCGAACAGCCACAATTCCGGCAAGACGGCCGTGAACCAGCTTTTCAAGCCGTTCACGGTAAAAGCGCCCACAATCGGACCGAGCAAGGTACCGCGCCCGCCCACCGCCACCCACACGACCATCTCGATGGAGTTCGCGGGCGACATTTCGGACGGATTGATGATGCCCACCTGCGGCACGTACAGGGCGCCGGCGATGCCGCACAGGACGGCCGACAAGGTCCAGACGAACAGCTTGAACCACAGCGGGTTGTAGCCGAGGAACATCAGCCGCGCCTCACTGTCGCGCACGCCCTGCAGCACCCTGCCCAGTTTCGAGCGGACGATGGCGCGCGCGCCCACCAGCGCCGCCAGCAGGAAAGCCAGGGTCAGCAGAAACAGCACGGCCCGGGTGGCGGGCGCCGTGACGCTGTAGCCCAATATCGTCTTGAAATCCGTGAAGCCATTGTTGCCGCCAAAGCCGGTGTCGTTGCGGAAAAACAGCAGCATGAAGGCATACGTCATCGCTTGCGTGATGATGGAAAAATACACGCCCTTGATGCGCGACCGAAACGCGAAATAACCGAAGACGAAGGCCAGCACGCCCGGCACCAGCACGACGAGGGCCATGCAGTACCAGAAATGTTCCGTGAAGGCCCAGTACCACGGATAGGTTTTCCAGTCGAGAAAGACCATGAAGTCGGGCAAGCTGCTGCGGTACTGGCCCTGGTCGCCGATGGCGCGCATCAGATACATGCCGTGCGCATACGCGCCCAGCGCAAAGAACACGCCGTGTCCCAGCGACAGGATACCCGTGTAGCCCCAGACGAGGTCCAGCGCCAGCGCGGCCAGCGCGTAGCACATGAACTTGCCCACCAGCGCCACCGTGTAGGCGGATACGTGCAAGGCATGCCCTTCGGCAAACGCCAGGTTAAAAATCGGCAACAACGCGGTCAGCACCGTGCAGGCGGCAATCGCCAGCCAGACGGGCCGCGTGAACAGGCCAGGCTTGGATTGATATGAGGTAATCATTCGACGCTGCGTCCCTTCATGGCAAACAGGCCCTGCGGCCGGCGCTGGATGAAAATGATGATGAATATCAAAATGGCGATCTTCGCCAGCACGGCGCCCGCCACCGGTTCGAGGAATTTGTTGACTTCGCCCAGTCCCACCGCGGCGATCACGGTGCCGGCCAGCTGGCCCACGCCACCGAGCACCACCACCATGAAGGAATCGACGATATAGCTTTGGCCCAGGTCCGGCCCCACATTGCCCAGCTGCGACAGGGCCACGCCACCGAGCCCGGCGATGCCGGAACCGAGGCCGAAGGTGAGCATGTCGACCTTGCCCGTGGCCACGCCCACGCAATCGGCCATGCGGCGGTTTTGCGTAACGGCCCGCACGAACAGTCCCAGCCGCGTCTTGTTGAGGATCAACCACACGGCCACCACCACGACGATGGCAAAGCCGATGATGGCCAGGCGGTTGTACGGCAGCACGAGGCCGCCCAGCACGGTGACGCCGCCCGACATCCAGGCCGGGTTGGCCACTTCCACGTTTTGCGCGCCGAAGATCGTGCGGACCAGCTGCATGAGGATCAGGCTGATGCCCCAGGTGGCCAGCAGGGTTTCCAGCGGCCGCCCGTACAGCCAGCGGATCACCGTGCGTTCCAGTGCCACGCCCACCAGGCCGGCAACAAAAAAGGCGGCCGGCAAGGCGGCCAGCAGATACGCATCCTGCAGGCCAGGCAGATAGGTGCGGAAAAACAGCTGGCACAGATAGGTCGTGTAAGCGCCTATCATCAGCAATTCGCCGTGCGCCATGTTGATGATGCCCATCAGGCCGAAGGTGATGGCCAGGCCCAGCGCGGCCAGCAGCAGCACGCTGCCCAGCGAAATGCCGTAAAACACGTTGCCGGCCAATTCCATGCGCGCCACTCTGCCCTTGATCTGGCGCATGGTGTCGATGGCCGCCAGCTGCACGGCTTCATCGGGCTCGCCAGCCTTGCCGTCCGGCCCCCGCTCCAGCATGGCTTGCAGCACCGGCAGCAAACGCGCATCGCTGCTGCCCGCCAGCGCCAGCACGGCGGCCTTGCGCGTGGCGGCGTCGGGTGCATGCAGGTTGGCGCTGGCGATCAGCACTTGCAATAGTTGTTGAATTTCAGCGTCGCTTTCCCGCGCCAGCGCGGTGCGGATCAGGGGGAGCTGCGCGGGGTCGACCGCCTTTTGCAAGGCTTGCGCGGCCGCCAGGCGGGCGCTGCGCTCCGGCGCCAGCAACTGCAAACCCGACAAGGCGCCTGCCACGGCCGCGCGCAAGCGGTTGTTGACCATCACGCCATCGATGCCGTCGGGCATCGGCACGTTCCGGCCGATTGCCGGGTCAACCGCCTGCTCGCCGTCGACGATGTACACCTTGCCGTCGGGCGCGGCGTACAAGGCGTCGTCCTGCAAGGCTTGCAGCACCTTGGCAGCCTCGGGCGTGGCCAGGGCGGCGATCTGCGCCACGGCGGCGACCCTGGCGTCGGGATCGTCGCCGGCCAGCGGCTTGAGCAGGTCGGGAGGGATGGCGGCCTGCGCCAGCGAGGATAGCAACAGGCAGGCGAGGACCAGCAGTTTGGGGAGAAGCTGCATGTGCATGGATTCCATGTAGTAAAGCCGAAGTCTTGATAGGTATCCTTCCCCCAAAGACAAGGACAGGGGTCTGACCCCAGCTCTTTGCCTGGGGTTGCGGCGACGAATCGACGCGCAAGCTTTTTACAGCTTCTGCTTGCCCTCATTGCCCTTGATATACGGGCTCCACGGCTGGGCGCGTATCGGTTCCTTGGTTTTCCACACGACATTGAATTGCCCATCGGCCTTGATCTCGCCGATCATCACGGGCTTGTGCAAGTGGTGGTTCGTTGCATCCATGGTCAGGGTAAAGCCCGATGGCGCTTTCACTCTCTGGCCCGCCATGGCGGCGATCACCTTGTCCGTGTCCGTCGATTTCGCCTTTTCCACGGCTTGCGCCCACATGTGGATGCCGACATAGGTCGCTTCCATCGGGTCGTTCGTCACCACCGAACCCGCGTTCGGCAGCTTTTGCGCCACCGCATACGCCTTCCACTGCTTGATGAAGGCGGTATTTACCGGATTCTTGACGGATTCAAAGTAATTCCACGCCGCCAGATGACCGAGCAAGGGCTTGGTATCGATGCCGCGCAGCTCTTCCTCGCCCACGGAAAACGCGACGACGGGCACGTCCGTGGCTTTCAAGCCCGCATTGCCCAGTTCCTTGTAGAACGGCACGTTGGAATCGCCATTGATGGTGGAAATGACGGCCGTCTTGCCGCCCGTGGAAAACTTCTTGATGTTGGCGACGATGGTTTGATAGTCGGCATGGCCGAACGGCGTGTAGACCTCGCTGATATCGCTGTCCTTGACTCCCTTGCTTTTCAAAAAGGCGCGCAGGATCTTGTTGGTGGTGCGCGGATACACGTAATCCGTGCCCAGCAGCACGAAACGCTTGGCCCCGCCGCCATCTGTGCTCATCAAATATTCCACGGCGGGGATCGCCTGCTGGTTCGGCGCGGCGCCCGTATAAAACACATTCTTTTCCAGCTCTTCCCCCTCGTATTGCACGGGGTAAAACAGCAGGCTGTTGAGTTCCTTGAACACGGGCAAAACCGACTTGCGCGACACGGACGTCCAGCAGCCGAATACCACGGCCACCTTATCCTGCGCCACCAATTGTCTCGCTTTTTCCGCGAACAAAGGCCAGTTCGACGCCGGGTCAACGACGACGGCCTCCAGCTTCTTGCCCAGCACGCCGCCCTTGGCATTGATCTCGGCGATCGTCATCAGGGCCACATCCTTGAGCGACGTTTCGGAAATGGCCATGGTACCCGACAGGGAGTGCAGAATGCCGACCTTGATCGTATCGGCGGCCAGGGCTGCCTGCATATAAGTGGACGTGGCCAGGGCGAATGCGCCGGCGGCGGCCGCTTTCAGGATGATGCGTCGTGACATGGGGACTCCTGTGATGGGTTCGTGGGGGTCGAGCTGGGTCTGCCATGTTGTTAAAGCAGAATGCATGCCAGGGCGCCACCTACAGGTGCCGACAGGAAGGGATGGCAACGGTGGCGCGCGGCCCACCGTTTTGGTGCGGCAGCGCCACTTGCTGGGGAGTCCGGGAGCTGCCCCGGCATGGGAAAACAAAGATAAAAATAAAGCAACAAGATCATTAGTTAAAAACTAATTGAGCTTTCTTGATAAGCGCACTAAGATGGGGCCCTCTTATGTCGCATTGCTTGGCGGCGTAAGTAAACATGAAATCAGCATGTCTCTTGCTACTTTCCCTTTACTTAACTCACTTAGGTAGTTCACTCATGAAAAATATGATCGCGGGCGTGTGCGCCCTGTTGATGTTGAGCGCATGCGCCGCGCCTACGGCCCCGGCAGGTGGCACAAGCACGAGCCAAGTCAAGGTCGACGACGAAGGCAGTACGGGCAGCAATATCAAGAAACGTCCGAAAAAAGCGGCTGAAGTCGTGTCTATCAGCACGGCGAACCGCAGCGCCTGATCAAGCTGCGACAAGCATGTGACGCCGTTCCAGGGCCTGCCACGCGCAGGCCCTGTTCATGTCTGGGGCGTGCCTAGCGCTTGATACCTCTCAAGCGGCGCCAGCCCTTGCGGCCCAGCGGGAACAGCAGCACGAAAGCGATCAGCCACGGCAGGATGTAAGCCATGGCCGTGATGGCGTTGGCCACGCCTTCCGACAGGTTGTCCGTGAAATTGCCCAGCGCGCGCTTGACGGGGCGCCAGAACGATTGCTTGCCTTCGGCGCTGATCATCACGTTCAGCAAGTCCGTGTCGATGCGCTGCATCAATAGCGCATTGGCCGCCGTCGCCTGCTCCAGCTCCACTTGCACGGTGGCCAGTTCCTTGGTCACCTTGATCAGCGCATCGACATTCGCGCCAGAGCGCTTTTCCAGGTCTTGCAACTGCGCCTGGTACTGTTTCAGCATCTCCAGGCGCTTCTTGCTGTCGAGCACAGGACGGCCCAGGTCTTCCACCTTGGTGCCCTGGCTGGTGACGTCGCCTTCGGCCGCGACCAGCGCGACGAGTTTTTTGATGCCGGCCGGCTTGGCGCGCATGCTGATGCGCGCATGCACGTAACGGCCCCCGTCGATGCTGGAATCGAGCAGCAGGCAGCCGTTTTCCGTATCGGCCTTGCAGGCGGCGACCACTTTTTCATACAGGGGCCGCACTTGCGCCTCGCTCGTATCGACGCTGACATTATGTTCATAGGCAAGAAACTCGCTGCCTTTTTCCTTGCCGTCGAGACGCGCGGCGCTCGATTGCCCGCCGCTCTCGCCCTTGCCGCCGCAACCGGCCAGTAACATCAGGCCGAACAGACCAACATACACTTTTTTCATGATTTCTTTCTTGAGATTATTTTTGCAGCGGCAACAATTCGATATCGGGCAAGTGCGCGGCCACATCCTGCACGGTCGCATGGCCGGTCAGCGATGCGATCACCTGCGGCAGCGGTGCCGGCCAGATTTCCGGCAGATCGCGCTCTTCCGGCGCCAGCACGGGAAAGGCCAGTTGCTCCTGCGGCGGCGTGAAGGCGGCTTTGACCCCGGGCTTGTTGCCGCGCGCATCGATGCGGTACCAGCCAAAGTCCTGCAGATACACGGCGTTCAAGCCATGCAGGCAAAACGGCGGGCCCGCTTCCCCCACAGCCAGGCGCTGGTAGCACAGGCCAGCGGGGATACCGTTGGCGCGCAGCAGCGCGGCCAGCAGATGGCTCTTCGCATAGCAATAGCCCGTGCCGTGTTGCAAGACGTCGGACGCGCGGCAGGTGACGGGATTGCGCTGGTAGTCCCAGCTATGGGCGACTTCGTCGCGCACGAAGGCAAAGCAGCGGGCCGCGATGGCGGCGTCGCCTACAGCGCCTGCCGCCAGTTCGGCCGCCTTGGCGCGCACGGCCGGATGATCGCTATCGATATACAGGCTGCTGGCTAGATATATGGAAAAGTCGGGGGAAAAGTCGGTAGACATGGCATAAAGGCAATGCGAAAAGATAATGCGCGATTTTAGTCGAAGCGACGCAACATTCAGTGTTTGTTTGCGCAGGAACAAAGAAAATCCACGCGTCACGCTCGCTGCGCGAGGGATGGTGACTTTGGCGCCGGCCCGGTAGCTGGTATCATGCGGACAAACGCAGCCGGCCTTTTGGCCCCGCATATGCACCACCCTGCGAAGCGGCCCTGCCACCGGGCGCGCCGCCGACGCCTCCCTACAGATCAGAGAAACGAGTTCCCTATGAGCACCTCATCGTCCCACCCATCGTTCTGGCGCCGTGTCCCGCTGGCCTTCGGCGCCTTCTTCAGCACCCTGTCGGACGCCGCCTATGCGGCCCGCGTGGAAAAGCTGTCGCTGCCCGAGGTCGCCCCTGTGGCGCCAGTGGCCCCGGCCCCGGCGCCACAGGGGCGACCT
>NZ_PDZN01000036.1:0-32783 GCF_002735765.1 Janthinobacterium sp. BJB304 | reverse complement strand
ACTCGCCACCAGAGCAAGCTCCGTGCTGCCGTTCGACTTGCATGTGTAAGGCATGCCGCCAGCGTTCAATCTGAGCCAGGATCAAACTCTTCAGTTTAATCTCTGTTACTTTGCCGTTTTACCGGCACCGTCTTGCGACGGGTCGCTCACTTCAAAAACAACTGACAGGCCACTTCTTGCGAAGCGTCCTATTTCATTTATTTCTTCGTGAACATTTGATATTTTAAGTTTTACAGCGACCCGAAGATCACTGCTGCACTTACATCAAATGCCCACACTTATCGACTGTTAATTGTTAAAGAACTGTATTCGGTACTGCTTTCGCGCTATCGACAAAGCGTTGTGTTTGTCAGCTGCGAAGAAGGAAGAGTATGAAGCATTTTACTACATCCGTCAACTCCTTCTTTTTCTCACCGTACTCAGCATTTGCATGCGTCGTTCAGCGAGGGGGCGAATTATAGCCCTGCGCCGCGCGACCCGCAAGCGCTAATTTGCAGCTGGGCAAATATTGCTGTGTGATATCGTAGTGCCGACAATCCCCTGCCCCATCACATTGACTTCCATGCCTATCCCACACATCGTCCCCACCGCCAATTCCGCCCTGGCCAACGCCCTCGAACACGCCATCAATAGCAAGACCAAGCCGCTGGGCAGTCTCGGCATGCTGGAAACCCTGGCGCGCCAGATCGGCCTGATCCAGCAAAGCACGCAACTGGCCTTGCGCCAGCCGGCCATCATCGTTTTCGCGGCCGACCATGGTGTCGTCGCCGAAGGCATTTCCGCCTATCCGCAAAGCGTGACCTGGCAAATGGTGGAGAACTTCCTCGGCAACGGCGCCGCCATCAATGTCTTTGCCCGTCAGAGCGAGTGCGCCCTCTATGTAGTAGACGCCGGCGTGAACCACGATTTCGGCCCGCGCGACGGCCTGCTGGACCGCAAGCAAGCTCCCGGCACCCGCAACTTTGCCAAGGAACCCGCCATGAGCCAGGAACAATGCCTGGCCGCCATGCAGGCGGGCATGGACCTGGCCGCCACCTTGGACGGCAATGTGCTGGGCTTTGGCGAAATGGGCATCGGCAACACCACTGCCGCTGCCGCACTGATGCACAAGCTGACGCAAACGCCGGTTGCCGACTGCGTCGGTGCCGGCACGGGCCTGTCCAAGGAAGGGGTATTACACAAGCAGCAGGTGATCGAGGCGGCTGTCGCCCATCATGCGGCAATCCATGAGCCGCTCGACGTGCTGGCTACCTTTGGCGGTTTCGAGATCGCCATGATGGCCGGCGCCATGCTCAAGGCAGCCGAACGGCGCATGATTCTGCTGATCGACGGCTTCATCGTCAGCAGCGCCCTGCTGGTGGCGGCCCGTTTGCAGCCAGCCATCCTCGATTACTGCGTATTTTCGCACTGCTCCGATGAAAACGGCCATCGCCAACTGCTGGCCAGCCTCGGAGCGCGTCCGCTGCTGCACCTCGATTTGCGCCTCGGTGAAGGCACGGGATCGGCGCTGGCCTTGCCGCTGCTGCACGCGGCCGTCAACTTCATGCGCGAGATGGCCACGTTCGCCTCGGCCCAGGTCAGCGAAAAGTCCACGCCAGACTAAGATCATGAGCAACCCCGTTTCCGCCGCAGTCCATCAGTGCCGCCTGTTCTTTATCGCGCTGCAGTTCTTCACGCGCCTGCCGATCCCCCGCTGGGTGGGTTTCGAGCCGGCCTGGCTGCAACACGCCTCGCGCTACTTTCCACTGGTCGGCGTGGTGGTGGCGGCCATCAGCGGCGCCGTGTATCTGCTGGCCAGCTGGCTCCTGCCTTCGGCGGTGACCGTGCTGCTGGCCGTCGCCGCCGGTATCTACCTGACGGGCGCCTTCCATGAAGACGGTTTTGCCGACATGTGCGACGGCTTCGGCGGCGGCTTGACGCGCGAGCGGGTGCTGGAAATCATGAAGGATTCGCGCATCGGCGCCTATGGCGCCATCGGCATCGTCTGCCTGCTGGCCATCAAGTGCGCGGCACTCGCCTCGCTGCCGCCTGCCTCCGTGGTGGCGACCCTGTTCATCGCCCATCCGCTCTCACGCCTGGCCGCCGTCTCGCTGATCTGGCTCATGGACTATGCGCGCGACGAAGGCAAGGCCAAACCGATGGCGCAGGAAATGACGACGGGGGAATTCATCATCGCCGCCGTCTGCGCCCTGCTGCCTGCCATCGCCTGCGGCGCGCTGGGGATAGTTGACTGGGCGGCGCTGGTCTTTGCCATCGTCGCGGCGGCAGCTGCCGCATTCTGGCTGGGCCGCAAATGCCAGCGCCGCCTGCAAGGCTATACGGGCGACTGCCTGGGCGCCGTGCAGCAACTGGCCGAAGTGGCGATTTACTTGGCCATCCTTTCCAGCTTTCAGCCGCCAACACGCTTCTATTGACACCATGCGCCTGATTCTCGTTCGCCACCCCGCGCCGCAGGTGACCAGCGGCACCTGCTATGGCCGCAGCGACGTGGCGGTGGCGCCGCATGAAATGGCCGCCGCGCGCGCCAGCCTGCAAGCGACCTTGCCACCCGGTGTGCCGCTCTACGCCAGTCCGCTGCGCCGCTGCGCCGGCCTGGCAACGGCCCTGGCGCAGGATCTGCCTGCGAGCGAACTACACTTTGATGCCAGGCTGGCCGAAATGGATTTCGGCACC
The DNA here is from genome assembly GCF_002735765.1 of Janthinobacterium sp. BJB304. NCBI lineage: Bacteria > Pseudomonadati > Pseudomonadota > Betaproteobacteria > Burkholderiales > Oxalobacteraceae > Janthinobacterium > Janthinobacterium sp. BJB304. Next base: position 30,110 of record NZ_PDZN01000036.1, on the reverse strand, counting down.
TGGGAAATGCAGCCATGGCACGCGATTGCGCGCGCGGACATCGATGCCTGGGCCGCCGACCTGGCCTGGTACCGCCCCGGCGGCGGCGAGAACGTACTGGCGATGGCTACCCGTGTCGATGCTTTTTTAGGTGATCTGTTGCGCGAACAACACGAAACGGCGATCATCATCTGCCATGCGGGCACCATTCGCCTGCTGTCGGCACTGCAAGCCCGGCTGCCATTGGAGGAAACGGCCCTGCTGGCCGCCCATTCCGCCCACAAAATCGCCTACGGTGCGACGGTCGTCGTCGATTTCTGATATCGAATCGTCCAGCCAGCCATGTCAGTCCACCCCCACTGCACGTATAATGACCGGGTTTTGGTGCCCGCACTCATGTCCATGAGCGCAGTTAAACGGGAAACACGATGCCGCAACCGCGGCGAACGTGTGCTGCCCCCGCAACGGTAAGCAAGTGTCGCCCCTCCCAACAGGAAGCGGACGACAAGCTATCTCTGACAACCACTGTGCTTGCAATCATCGAGCATGGGAAGGTGGGATAGCCGTACTTGCCAGCCCGGATACCGGCCAGGACAGGTGGAAGTGCGGGCCTTACAGGGCGCCGCGCCTTCCGTTGAATCTGGCTTGCGGGGACGCGAGCTAGGTGCTTTTTCCGAAGAAAACGATATCATGACTGCTCCTGTATTAGACCGCCGCGTGCCGGCAATGGCGCCGCGCGCCCTGGTTTCCGCCATTTCCCTGTGCTTTATCGCCGCCGCTCCTGCATTCGCGCAAACCGCAAACAAAACGCTGGACCAGATCGTCGTGACGGGTTCCCGCTTCAACAGCGACCCGGCACTGCAGCCGATCGGCGCCACCGTCATCACGGCCGATGAAATCCGTCGTGCTGGCATCAGCGATGTGAACCAGGCTATCCGCAAGATCGGCGGCGTATACGGCCGTCAAAGCCTCACCGGCAGCCCCGACTTTACCCTCGACCTGCGCGGCTTCGGTGCCACCGCCAGCCAGAACACGGTCATGGTCCTCGATGGCGTGCGCCTGTCGGAAAATGAGCTGACCGATCCAATCCTGGCCAGCATTCCCATCGATAGCGTGGAACGCATAGAGATCACTCGTGGCGGTAGCAGCGTCCTGTATGGCGACGGCGCCACGGGCGGCGTGATCAACATCGTCACCAAACGTCCAGGCAAGCAGGCTGGCCGCGGTACGGTCTTTGCCGAAGTGGGCCAACTGGGCCAGCGCGAAGTGCGCGGCTCCGTAGCCCAGACCTGGAATAACGTCACTCTCGATGCCGCTGTCGGCAAGCAGGAAACCGACAACTATCGCGACAATAACGAATACAAGCAAACCAATTTCGGCGGCGGCGCGCAATGGGCAGGCAAGGATGTCCGCGCCGGCGTGCGTATCGACAGTACGCGTCAGGATAGCCGTTTCCCTGGATCGATCACACTGGCCCAGTTTGAAACCAATCCACGCCAGGCTAAAACACCGAAAGATTTCGGCTCGGTCGACAGCGACCGCTACACAGCCTTCGCCGAAGGCCGCCTGGGCACCATTGATCTGGCAGCAGAACTGTCGCATCGCGAAAAGACAGCCAAGTCCACCTATTTCAGCATCTTCGGCCCTTCCGCATCGGAACGCAAGACCAAGCAAAACCAATTCTCCCCGCGTCTGCGCCACCTGGGCCAGTTCGACGGCATGCTCAATGAAATCGTCGCCGGAGCGGACTTCATCAAGTGGGATCTGGCAGTCGACGCTTCGTACTCCCAAGCCAAGGCAAAGCAGAAATCGCAGGCATTCTATGTGCGCGATGAACTGAAATTCGCCGGCCCGAAAAACTTCCGCGTCGCTGCTGGCGTACGCCACGAAACCTTCGATAAGGACTTTACTGATCCTCTTTCGTTCTCCACAACGGCCTACAACGTCAAGCAGAACTTCAATGCCTGGGACGTGCAAGGCAGCTTCGATGTCGTGCCGCAGGTGAATCTGTACGCCAAGGCTGGTCAAAGCTATCGCGTGGCTACCGCCGATGAAAACGGTTCGACACCGGTTGCCAACAAGCCCTTGCAAGGCCAGACCTCGCACGACCTGGAACTGGGTGCGACCTACGACAACAGCATCGTCAAGGTCGACGCACGCGTCTTCCGCCACAAGCTGACCAACGAGATCTACTATGATCCAACGGCAGGCGCCTCCGGCTGGGGTGCCAACACCAATCTGGATCCGACCAAACATCAAGGCTTCGAACTCGATGCCAGCACCAACATCGCCGCTTACTGGCGCGTCAGCGGTCATTACCAGCACGTGAAAGCGACTTTCACCGAAGGCGTCAACTCGGGCAAGGAACTGACACTGATCCCGAAAAACACCCTGTCGGCACGGCTGTCGTGGGTACCGAAAGATGGCCAGAGCGCGGACATCGGCGCGCAATGGGTGGACAGCCAGCGCTATGGCAGCGATTTTGCCAATACCTGCAATGCCAAGGTGCCATCGTTCACGACGTTCGACGCCCGCTATGCACGCAAGTTCGGCGCCTGGGAAGTGGCGGTCAATGCCTTGAATCTGACCGACAAGCAGTACTTCACCAACGCCTACAGCTGCAAAGGCGGCATCTATCCTAGCAATGGCCGTCAGATGAAACTCTCGGCACGCTACGATTTCTAAATCGGCCCGGAGATGATTACAATGGCCCGTACGCGCAATCGCATGCGGGCCATTTTTTGTATACGTCCCACCAACGCATCAGAAGCACTCCAAAGCCACTTGCACCGCACCCGTTTCACCTGAGGCAGTACATGCACCCATTCTTCCGCAATATGCGCCACCGCGCCACCGTGATCCTCACGGTGCTGATCGTGTGCGCAATTGCCAGCCTGATTTTCTCAGGCATGATCGGCTCAATCGCGATTCCGCTCGCCGACCTGCCTTCCGCCCTGTTCCATGTTGTACAGGGCAAGACCGATACTCTCGCCGCCACCCTGCTCGACCTGCGCCTGGGCCGCGCGCTGACCGCCTTCGTTACCGGCGCGGCGCTGTCGCTGGCGGGCCTGATGATGCAGGCGCTGCTGCGCAATCCCCTGGCCGATCCTTACGTGCTGGGCATTTCCGCCGGCGCTTCCGTCGGCGCGCTGGCCGCGCTGCTGTTCATGTGCGCGCTGTGGGTGGTCGACGCGACCGCCTTCGCCGGCGCCGTCGGCGTGTCCATGCTGCTGTACTTTTTTGCGCGCCGCGACCTGCGCGGCGGCACGGCGGCCGAAGGCGGCGCCTCGCTGTTGCTGCTGACGGGCGTGATCCTGGCCTCGGCCTGCATGGCCATCGTCACCCTGATGCTCTCCATCGCCCCGGAAAGCCGCTTGCGCAGCATGGTGTTCTGGATGATCGGAGACCTGTCCGGCGCGCCCGCGCGGCTGATGCCCTGGCTGGTGTTGGCCGGCGCCATGGTCTTTGCGCTGCGCTGCGCGCGTTCGCTCAACGTCATGGCCCTGCACGCGGAAGCGGCCAGCACCCTGGGCGTACGCGTGGGCGCCCTGCGCAAGGGCCTGTTTTTCTGTTCCGGCCTGCTCACGGCCAGCGCCGTCACCAGCGCCGGCAGCGTGGGCTTCGTGGGACTTATCGTGCCGCACGCGCTGCGCTTCGCCTGCGGCCCCGATCATCGCCTGCTGATACCGGCCGCCGCGCTGGCCGGCGGCACCTTCCTGGTACTGGCAGATACGCTGGCGCGCACCGTGCTGGCGCCATTGCAGTTGCCCGTCGGCGTGGTGACGGCCATGATCGGTGCGCCCGTCTTCCTGTACCAGCTCCATCGATTGCGCCGCACATGATACGCACCTACCAACTGGGCCTGAAGGCGGGCACGCGCTCCCTCGTGGAAAACCTCACCTGGCAGATCAAAGACGGTGAATGCTGGAGTGTCATCGGCCGCAACGGCGCCGGCAAAAGTACTTTGCTGCGCACCCTGGCCGGCTTGCGCGAACCGGATGCCGGCCACGTGACGATACAGGGCCGCGCCCTGATCGACTGGCCACTGGAAGCACTCGCGCGCGAACGGGCCTTCCTCGCGCAGGCGCGGCACGACGCGTTCTCGTACCGCGTCATCGAAACCGTGCTGTCGGCGCGCCACCCGTATCACGACAACCATTACTGGGAAGGCAGCGACGACCAGCGCATCGCCCTGGCGGCACTGGCCTCGATGGAAGTGGACCACCTGGCCGAGCGCGACGTGCGCAGCCTGTCCGGCGGCGAACGCCAGCGCGTGGCGATCGCCGCCATGCTGGCACAGGACACGCCCCTGCTGCTGCTGGATGAACCGGCCAACGCGCTGGACCTGGCGCACCAGGTCAGCGTCATGGGCCTGCTGGCCAAGCTGTGCCGCGAACAGAATAAAACCGTGGTCATGGTAGGCCATGACCTGAACCTGGCGCACAGCGTCTCGACCCATGCGCTGCTGCTGATGGGCGACGGCGGCTGGCTGGCCGGCCCTGTGGCCGAGGTGATGCAGGCATCCATCCTGGGCGACTACCTGGGCCACCCTATCGAGATCATCGATCACGGCAAACGCAAGATATTCATACCGAAAGAGGATCAGACATGAGCGACAACAAACCTATCGACGTAGAAACAGCCGCAATCAACGAACGCCACCGCGTGCGCATGGAGAGAAAAAAGGCCATCATCGACGCGGCCATCGCCAAGGCCGACAAGGAAATCGGCATCATCATCGTCAACACGGGCAACGGCAAGGGCAAGAGCTCGAGCGGCTTCGGCATGGCCATCCGCGCCATGGGCCACGGCATGAAAGTGGGCGTGGTGCAGTTCATCAAGGGCGCCATGTCGACGGGCGAAGAGAAATTCCTGCGCCGCTTCCCCGATGAAATCAGTTTTCATGCGATGGGCGAAGGCTATACCTGGGAAACGCAGAACCGCGAACGCGACATCGAAAAAGCCGAACTGGCATGGGAGCAGGCGAAAACCTTCCTGGCCGACCCCAGCTACGGCCTGGTGCTGTTCGACGAACTCAATATCGCCCTCAAGTACAACTACCTCGACGTACATAAAGTCATCGCCGACCTGCTGGAACGCCCGGCCATGCAGCATGTGGTCATCACGGGCCGCGGCGCGCCGGACGAATTGATCGCCATCGCCGACACCGTCACCGAAATGGCCGTCGTCAAGCATGCGTACGCGGCCGGCATCGGCGCACAAATCGGCACCGAGTGGTAACAGCGCCATGACGCGCACCCTGGTCTTCGGCGGCGCCCGCTCCGGCAAGAGCGCCTATGCCGAAAAGCTGGCCCGCGAGTCCGGCAAGGAAGTGCTCTACATCGCCACCGCGCAGGCGGGCGATGACGAGATGGCCACGCGCATCACGCATCATCGTGCCCAGCGCCCGGCCGAGTGGACAACACTGGAAGAACCGCTGCGCCTGGGCGACGCCATCCTGCGGGAAGCACTGCCCGGCAGGCTGCTGCTGGTCGACTGCCTGACACTGTGGCTGACGAATTTGATGTTTTCCGGCGGCGCGACGTATCCGGACGTGGGCGACCTGGCCCTGCCCGAACTGTTCCACAGCGAGCGCGCGCACCTGCTGTACGCGCTGGCCGAAATCGAAGACACCGGCTGCGACCTCGTGCTCGTCTCGAACGAAGTGGGCATGGGCATCGTCCCCTACGGCGCCATCTCGCGCTGCTTCACCGATGAAGCGGGCCGCTTGAACCAGGCCGTGGCCGCCGTGTGCGACAAGGCTGTCTTTGTCGCCGCCGGCTTGCCCCTGTACCTGAAAGGCGGCCCATGCTGAGCGGCCTGTCGCTGCCCATGCTGGCCGCCTTGATGGCGGCCGGCGTGCTGCTCGACATGCTGCTGGGGGAAACGCGCCGCTGGCATCCGCTGGTGGGTTTTGGCCGCCTCGCCAGCGCGCTCGAGCGCCTGCTGAACCTCGGCCGTGGGCGTTTCCTGCGCGGCGCGCTGGCGTGGTCGGTGGCCGTAGTGCCGATCAGCTATGCCGCCTGGTGGCTGTGCGGCCTGGCCGGCGCGGTACTCCACGTCTTCCTGCTGTATCTGTGCCTGGGCCTGCGCAGCTTGCGCGACCACAACCAGCCGATCTCCGATGCCCTGGCCATCGATGACCTGGACAACGCGCGCTTGCTGACGGCGCGCATCGTCAGCCGCGACACGGCCAATGCCGACGCGGCCAGCCTGGCCAAGGCCAGCACGGAGTCCTTGCTGGAAAACGGCAACGACGCCGTCTTCGGCACCCTGTTCTGGTTTGCCGTGGCGGGCGGCCCCGGCGCCGTGCTGTTCCGCCTGGCGAATACCCTCGACGCCATGTGGGGCTACCGCAACGAACGCTACGACTGGTTCGGCTGCTGCGCCGCGCGCATCGACGACATCCTCAATTACCTGCCAGCGCGCCTGACGGCCTTGTCCTATATCTTGCTGGGCAAGAGCATGGCGGACAAAAAAAACGCATGGCATTGCTGGCGCACGCAGGCACCCAACTGGGGCAGCCCGAATGCGGGACCCGTGATGGCTAGCGGCGCCGGCGCCTTGGGCCTGGCCCTGGGCGGCGACGCCATCTATGACGGCGAACTGGAACGCCGCCCGCCTTTGGGCGCCGGCCGTCCCGCCGAAGCGCGCGACATCGACCGCGCCTGGCGCCTGGTCGCCGAAACGGCCGTGCTGTGGCTGATCTGGGTGGCGCTGCTGGCGGGCCTGTTTTACCTGAAAGGGAAGTATCTTGCTTGAACATGGCGGCAATCTGCGCGACGCGGCGCGTGAATACGGCCGGCCGATCGCCGACTGGATCGACCTGTCGACCGGCATCAATCCGCACTGGTATGCGGCGCCAGCACCCGACGCCAACGCCTGGCACCGGCTGCCGGAAGCCAATCCCGCGCTGGCGGCCGCCGCCTGCGCGTATTACGACGCGCCGGCCATGCTGCCCGTGGCAGGCACGCAAGCCGCCATCCAGGCCCTGCCCCGGCTGCGCGCGCCGTCGCGCGTGGCAGTGGCCGCGCCGTCGTATGCGGAACATGCACACCACTGGGGCCAGCACGGCCACCAGTTGCGGCAAGTGCCGTATGCGCTGCTGGCCGATGCCGTCGACCACTGCGACGTGCTGGTGATCTGCAGCCCGAACAATCCCACGGGCGAACGCATCGCACCGGAACTGCTGCTGGAGTGGGCCGGCAAGCTGGCCGCGCGCGGCGGCTGGCTGGTGGTCGATGAAGCGTTTGGCGACACGGAGTCACACGCCAGCCTGGGTCCCCATACGCATCGGCCAGGCTTGATCGTGCTGCGCTCGGTAGGCAAATTCTTTGGCCTGGCGGGCCTGCGCCTGGGCTTTGTCGCCGCCCATCCCGCGCTGCTGGCACAGCTGGCCGACATGCTGGGTCCGTGGACCGTCAGCGGCCCGGCGCAGCAAGTGGCGCTGGCCGCCCTGAACGACACGCGCTGGCAGGAAGCCATGCGCGAGCGCCTGCGCGGCGAAGGCGCCCGCCTGCGCCAGTTATTGGCGGCGCACGGCATCGCCAGCAACGGCACGGCGCTGTTTCAATGGTGGCCGGAAGCACGCGCCGAGGCGCTCTGGCGCCATATGGCGGAATCGGGCATCTGGGTGCGCCTGTTCCGCCACGCCGCCCATGGCATCCGCCTGGGCCTGCCCCCCGACGAACATGCCTGGCTGCGCCTGCAGCAGGCCCTCACCGCATGGAAGCACATATGAACCACTTGAAAACAGCACTGCTGCTGGCCGGATTAATCTCGCTGCAGGCGCATGCCGCCATCACCGTGCGCGACGACGACGGCAATACCGTCACCGTGGCAAAACCGGCACAGCGCATCCTGGCGCTGGCGCCGCACGTCACGGAACTGCTGTTCGCTGCCGGCGGCGGCGACAAGATCGCCGGTGTCGTCAGCTACAGCGACTACCCGGAGGCGGCCAAGAAAATCACGCAAGTGGGTGACAACCGCCAGTACGACATGGAACGCATCATCGCCATGAAACCGGACCTGATCGTCGTGTGGATGCATGGCAGCGCCGAGCGCCAGATCGCCATGCTGCGCCAGTTGAAGGTGCCCATCTATCACAGCGAACCGCGCAAGCTTGCCGATATCCCCGACAGCATGGAACGCCTGGGTCAGCTGATGGGCACGGAAAAAATCGCCAAGCCGGCCGCAGCCCAGCTGCGCGCCAAACTGGCCAGCTTGACGGCGCAATACGCGCAGCGCCCGCCCGTGCGCGTGTTTTACCAGGTATGGGACAAACCTCTATATACCTTGAGCGGCGCGAGCATCATCAGCGATTCGATGCGCGTGTGCGGCGGCCAGAATGTGTTCGCCGCGATGAAGGTGGTGGCGCCCGTCGTCACGCCGGAAGGCGTGCTGCAGGAAGACCCGGAAGTCATCTTCGGCACCAGCGAAAAAAGCGACCCGCGCAGCGAAGGCGGCCTGGCCATGTGGCGCGCCTTCCCGTCGATGACGGCCGTGCGCAAAAATAACCTGTTCCGCCTGAATGGCGACCTGCTCAACCGCGCCGGTCCGCGCATGATCGAAGGCACGGCCGCCATGTGCGAACAGCTGGAAGCGGCCCGCCAGCGCCGCAGCGCTCCCGCAGCCAAGACGGCGCCATGAGTCACTACCAGCGCATCGCCTGTCTGTCGATGGAAGCCGTGGAAACGCTGTACGCGCTGGGCGCCGAGGACGTCATCGCAGGCATATCCGGCTTTACCGTGCGTCCGCCACGGGCGCGCGAGGAAAAAACCAAGATCAGCGGCTTTTCGTCCACGAACCTGGAACGCATCCTGGCAGTGGAACCGGATCTCGTGATCGGCTTTTGCGACATGCAGGCCGATATCTGCCGCGACCTGGTCAAGGCCGGCATCGAAGTACACCAGTTCAACCAGCGCACGGTCGACGGCATCCTGCGCATGATCGCCGTGCTGGCCGCGCTGGTGCAGCGCGAGGAAGCGGGCAAATTGCTGATCGCCAGCCTGCGCGCGGACATCGCCGCCGCACAGGCCCGCGCAATGTCGTGGACGCGCAAGCCCGTGATTTACTTTGAGGAGTGGAACGATCCCCTGATGAGCGGCATCGGCTGGGCGACAGAACTGATCGAGATCGCCGGCGGCACGGACGCCTTCCCGGAATTGTCCCGGCAGCCCGGCGCAAAGGAACGCATCATCGCCGATTCCCGTGACGTGGTCGCACGCGCGCCCGACATCATCCTCGCCAGCTGGTGCGGCAAGAAGTTCCAGCCCACGCAACTGGCGGCGCGCCCGGGCTGGGATGCGATTCCCGCCGTGAAAAACCAGATGCTGTTCGAGATCAAGTCGCCCGACATCCTGTCGCCCGGCCCGGCGGCGATTACAGAAGGGCTGCGCCAGATCAGCGACATCATCGCGCGCTGGCAACATCTGCAGGAGCAGCAGGCATGACGCTTCCCTTCCCCGTCCTGATGGTGCAGGGCACGACGTCCGACGCGGGCAAGAGCACCGTCGTCGCGGCCCTGTGCCGGTTATTGAAGCGCCGTGGCGTGACGGTAGCCCCGTTCAAGCCGCAAAACATGGCCTTGAACAGCGCAGTGACGAGCGACGGCGGCGAGATCGGCCGCGCCCAGGCCTTGCAGGCGCTGGCCTGCGGCATCGCGCCGCACACGGACATGAATCCGGTGCTCTTGAAACCGTCGTCGAACACGGGCGCGCAAGTGATCATCCACGGTAAGGTGCGCGCCGAGATGGATGCGCGCGACTACCAGCAATATAAAACTATCGCCATGGGCGCCGTGCTGGAATCCTTCACGCGATTACGCCAGCAGTACGACGTCGTCGTCGTCGAAGGCGCGGGCAGCCCCGCCGAAGTCAATCTGCGCGCGCGCGACATCGCCAACATGGGCTTTGCCGAAGCCGTCGACTGCCCCGTGATCCTGGTGGCCGACATCGACCGGGGCGGCGTCTTCGCGCACATCATCGGCACCCTGGCGTGTTTGTCCGACAGCGAGCGCGCGCGCATCCTCGGCTTCGTCATCAACCGCTTCCGTGGCGATATCTCGCTGCTCACGCCCGGCATCGACTGGCTGGAGCAGCAGACGGGCAAGCCCGTGCTGGCCGTGCTGCCCTACCTGCATGGCCTGTTCCTCGACGCAGAGGATGCCGTCGAAGCGACGCAGGCCGAACGGGGCGCCTTCAAGGTGGTGGTGCCACAACTGCCGCGCATCAGCAACCACACGGATGTCGACGCGCTGCGCGCCCACCTCGGTATCGACCTGCAATTCATCCAGCAAGGGCAGCCGATTCCAGCGGCCGACCTGGTGATCCTGCCCGGCAGCAAGAACACGCGGGGCGACCTGGCCTGGCTGCAGCAGCAAGGCTGGCCCGCCTACCTGGCCAAGCACCTGCGCTATGGCGGCAAGGTGCTCGGCATCTGCGGCGGCTTCCAGATGCTGGGGCAAAGCGTGCGCGATCCGCTGGGCGTGGAAGGCGCGGCGGGAGAGTCAACGGCACTGGGTTTGCTCGACATGGTGACGGAATTAACAAGCGACAAGCGGCTGAAACAGGTGAGCGGCCACTGCGCGTTTGCCGGCGCGGCCGAAGCGCCCGTGGCAGGCTATGAAATCCACATGGGCGTGTCGCATGGCGCGGCGCTGGCGCAGCCGGCCTTTGTCATCGACGGGCGGCCCGAGGGGGCCGTATCGGGCGACGGGCAAATCCTCGGCAGCTATTTGCACGGCATGTTCGACACGCCCGCCGCGTGTGCGGCGCTGCTGCGCTGGGCGGGGCTGGACTCCGGCCACACGGTGGACACCGCCGCCCTGCGCGAAGCGAGCCTGGAGCGGATTGCCGACGCGGCGATGCCGTTGATGGATGCGCTGGAACGAATGCCACGCTGATGGTGATGTCGGGTTACGCCGTACCGGCTAACCCGACCTACTCACACAGGCACGTGGCGGCACCTCTTAATTTTTCAGGCACGTGCCCATATACGAGCGGTCGGTCGAAAACTCGACTGCCATGCTCGACGACACCGGCATGAACAGCGAGTAATCTGCCGGCACGTCGGCCGGGTCCTTGAACACGGCGACGCCATCGAAATCGACGGCCTGCGCGCCCAAGCCCAGCTTGTTGGCGGTGATGGTTTCCGCGTGCGTCTTGCCCGTCGTGTTATTCGTCAAGGTGGCGGTGTTGCCCGCAATCTCGATCTTGGCGCTGATGCCCGGCGCCGCGCAGGCGTAAGTGCCGGCGATTTCGCTGCCGATCTTCTGTTGTTTGGCGGCCACGATGGTACCGACGCGCAGCACGTTTTCCTGGTTGCGGCTGTAGCGGTCGATGAACAGCGCCAGCCCCCGGTCCCCCGCATGCACGTGCACGATGCCGAAGTCCTGGCCACCCTGGCGGGCGACGAGCAAGCCATTCTTCGCATCCTTGACCAGGGTCAGGTCGGCGTTTTCCGCTTCCAGCTGCGGCGATACCGCGGAGCACACGCCTTGCGCATTGAATACGCCGCCATTGCACAGTTGCGCGCTGCCATCGGCCGCTACCTTGAGGCTGCCTTTCGGATTGAAACGGTCGCCGCCGTTCGAGGCATTGCGCATGGCCCCCAGGAAAATATAGCTGCCGGCCAGCCTGGCCACGTCGCCCACCGCATAGCCGGTGCCGCTGACGGTCGAAGCCATGTTGCCCAATTTGATATTGCCCGAAAGAAGACGCGTGCGCGCGTCGACGGTGACGCTGAAATCCGTTGCCGTGTAGGTGGTGAGATTGCCGACGGTGACGGCGCTGAACGTGCCGCTGCGGTCGCTCAAGCCGAACTGCGTCGACAGCACGCGGATCGCGTAGGTTTTCTTGACGCCGTCGAACGTGATGCGCCACGTGTCGCCGATATCGGCCGCCACGTCATACACCGTCTCGTCCGCATTGGCGCCGGCGATCACGGCCAGGCCAGCCTGGGCCGCGACCGCTTGCGAGGCGACCGTCACGGGATCGGCGACGGGCGTGACCACGACGGGCGGCGTGACTGGCGCTTCCGGCGCAGCGTGATCGCCGCCGCCACCGCAGGCGGACAGGGCGGCGCTCAGGGCAAGGAAGGTAAGTGCATTTTTCATATGGCATGACTTTCGGGAAGGAGGGGCGGGACTGCCGGAAAACACATGCTAGCCTTGCCAGTAATCTATTGCCATGGAACAAATGTTCCATGGACGATGCCCACGGCGCACTGCCAGAATGAATGGCGCGGGCGGCACGCGAGCGCCATTTATGTGACAATTCATCGTACTGTCGGCTCCGTCTTACCTCCTCAGGCTCGCATCCATGACCAGTTCCCCGATTAAAAGCTACCTGCCTTGGGTGGTCGCCACCGCCCTGTTCATGGAGCAACTCGACTCCACCATCGTCAACACCGCCATCCCCGCCATGGCCGCCAGCCTGCATGTGACGCCGCTGAGCCTGAAGGCCGTCGTCACCAGCTACATCCTGAGCCTGGCCGTGTGCATTCCCATCAGCGGCTGGATGGCCGACCGCTTCGGCACGCGGCGCGTGTTTTCCGCCGCCGTTGCCATCTTTACCATCGCTTCCATCCTGTGCGGCCTGTCCGTGAATGCGCCCATGCTGGTGGCCGCGCGCCTGCTGCAAGGGGTGGGCGCGGCCATGATGATGCCGGTGGGCCGGCTCACCATCATCCGCACCTTTCCCAAGTCGCAATTGCTGGCGGCCATGAATTTCGTCATCATCCCCGCCCTGATCGGCCCCCTGCTGGGCCCCACGGTGGGCGGACTGATCGTGCACTGGCTGTCGTGGCGCGAGATTTTCTTCGTCAACGTGCCTGTCGGCCTGGCGGCGCTGTACCTGGCGCACCGCTACATGCCCGATTATTACGGCGACAAGCCCCGTCCGCTGGACCTGATCGGCCTGGTACTGTTCGGCACGGGCATCGCGCTGCTGTCGTGGCTGCTGGAAATCTTCGGCGAACACCGCATCGACGGCACCTCGTTTGCCGTGCTGCTGTTCATTTCCATCAGCCTGCTGGCCGCGTATGCCTGGCATTCGAGCGAAGTGCTGCACCCGCTGCTGCGCCTGACCCTGTTCAAGATCCGCACCTTCCGCGTCTCCGTGGTGGGCGGCTTCGTCACGCGCCTGGGCGTGGGCGGCCTGCCCTTCCTGTTGCCGCTGCTGTACCAGCTGGGCCTGGGCTTGCCCGCCTGGCAGTCGGGCTTGCTGATGATGCCGTCCGCGGCCGCCGCCATGGGCATGAAATTCATTTCCGCGCGCGTGCTGGCCCGCTTCGGCTACCGCCAGGTGCTGATCGTCAACACCGTGCTGATCGGCATCACCATCGCCATGTTTTCGCAGGTGGGCGCGGGCACGCCCCTGTACGTGATCGTCGCCATCAGCCTGTGCATGGGCTTTTTCAATTCGCTGCAATTTTCCAGCATGAACACCATCGCGTACGCCGACGTCGACAAGGCCGATTCCAGCATGGCCAGCACCATCGCCAGCTCGATGCAGCAACTGTCGATGAGCTTTGGCCTCGCCTTCGGCTCGCTGATCACGGGCTGGTACCTGGGCGACATGCCGCAGTCGGACCGCGCCATGCTCAGCACGGCCCTGCACCACGCCTTCCTCACCCTGGCCGCGCTGACGGTGCTGTCCTCGCTGACCTTCTGGACCCTGCGCCGCGACGATGGCGAAAGCATCAGCAAGGGCACGGACAGCGACGAGGACGATGCGGCCGACGTGAAAGCCCAGGCCGTTGTGCAGACGGAAGTGCAAACCACAAAAGGCTGAGCCACATCAAGCTTGCCGAAAGCGCCGCTGGTGCTTTCGCCCGGCGCTGCTACCGTGACGGCAGGAGGTGCACATGGCGGCCGAACGGCGCTTTGCATGGAAGGGCACGGACCGCCATGGCAAGGCGGCCGAAGGCGTCTTGCGCGCCGCCGACGCCGGCGCGGCCACGGTCGCGCTAAGACGGCAAGGCATCCTGGCCACCCGGGTGCAGGCTGCGCGCAGCGCGCCCGGCAAGGCCATCACGCGCAAGGATATCGCCCTGTTCACGCGCCAGCTGTCGACCATGATGGCGGCCGGCGTGCCGCTGCTGCACGCCTTCGACATCGCCGGCAAGGGCCACGCCAAACCCGCGATCACCGAGTTGATGCGCGACTTGCGCCACGACATCGAAGCGGGCAGCAGCCTGCAGCAAGCGTTCCGCCAGTTTCCGCTGCTGTTTGACGAGCTGTATTGCAACCTGCTGGCGGCGGGCGAACAGGCCGGCATCGTGCAGGACTTGCTGGCGCGCCTGGCCACGCACCAGGAAAAAGCCATCGCCTTGCGGCGGCAGGTGCGCGGCGCGCTGATGTATCCGCTGGTCATCGTACTCGTCGCCATCGTTGTCACGGCCATCATCATGAGCGTGGTCGTGCCCGCCTTCCGCCAGGTCTTCGACAGCTTCGGCGCGCCCTTGCCGTTGCCCACCCTGGCCGTCATGGGCGTGTCCGCTTTTCTGGTCCGCTACTGGCTGGCCTTGCTGGCAGCGCTCGTGCTCGCTTGCGTGCTGCTGCACCTGGCCTGGCGCCGCTGGCCCGCCTTAAGGCGCAACACGCAACTGCGGGCACTGCGCCTGCCCGTGTTCGGCCCGCTCCTGCGCAAGGCGGCAATTGCCCGCTGGACGCGCACCCTGGCCGCCATGTTCGCCGCCGGCGTGCCGCTGCTCGACTCGCTTGGCCTCGTGGGCGCCGCCTCCGGCCACGCGCTATACCAGGAAGCGACGACGCGCATCGAGCGTGAAATCCGCGCCGGCGGCGGCCTGGCCCTGGCCATGGAACACAGCGGCGTATTTCCCCCGCTGCTGACGCAACTGGCCCTGATCGGCGAGGAGTCGGGCGCGCTCGACGCCATGCTGTCGCGCGCGGCCGAGATCATCGAGGCGGACATCGACGCCACCGTGACCACCCTTTCCACGCTGCTGGAACCGGCGCTGATGGTGGTGCTGGGCGTGCTCGTCGGCTCCCTCGTGATTGCCCTGTATTTGCCGATTTTCAAGTTGGGCGCCGTGATTTGACCATTCACCCTGCGCAAAACATCCCCATGCGCCGGCAGATGTTTTACACTGCGGCAGTGCCAGGCAATGTTTGCGCGGCAATATCATCACCTCAGACAACGCCACCATGCTGCAAGATACCCTGCTGTTCGCCGCGCCCGGCAATTTGCCCGTCGCCCTCGTCGCCGCCCTGTTCGGCCTGATCGTCGGCAGCTTCCTCAACGTGGTGATCCACCGCGTGCCGAAAATGATGGAGCGCGACTCCGCTAATTATGTGGCGGAAGAAAGCGGCTTGCCCTTGCCGCATACGGACCGCTACAACCTGATGCTGCCGCACTCGAACTGCACCGCTTGCGGCCACCGCATCACGGCCATGGAAAACATCCCCGTCATCAGCTACCTGCTGCTGCGCGGCAAATGCAGCGCCTGCAAGGCGCCCATCTCCGTGCGCTATCCGCTGGTGGAATTGCTGACGGGCGCGCTGTCGGCCCTGCTGATCTGGCATTTCGGCAGCGGCTGGACGGGCCTGGCGACGCTCGTGTTTGCCTGGCTGCTGATCGCCATGACCTTCATCGACGCCGACACGCAAATGCTGCCCGACGACCTGACCTTCCCCCTGCTGTGGGCCGGCTTGCTGGTCAACATCAACGGCACTTTCGTGCCGCTGCAGGAGGCCGTCATCGGCGCGGCCGCCGGTTATCTGGCCCTGTGGGCCGTGTACTGGGCCTTCAAGCTGGCGACAGGCAAGGAGGGAATGGGCTATGGTGACTTCAAATTGCTGGCGGCGCTCGGTGCGTGGCTGGGCTGGACCATGTTGCCGACGATCATATTGTTGTCGTCGGTGGTGGGCGCCGTGGTCGGCATCGGCCTGATCGTGTTTGCCAAGCGGGGGCGCGACAAGCCGATTCCCTTCGGCCCCTATCTGGCGGCGGCGGGTCTGATTGCGCTGCTGTACGGCACGCCCCTGTCGCGCCTCACGCTGGGCCTGACCAGCTGACCAGCCCCTTATGGATACACACATGCAACAACAAAACGCCCCCTATTTCAGCGTCGGCCTCACCGGCGGCATCGGTTGCGGCAAGAGCACGGTGGCCGACCTGTTCGCCGCGCGCGGCGCCTCCATCGTCGACACCGACCAGATCGCGCACAGCCTGACGGCGCCCAATGGCGCGGCCATGCCAGCCCTGGTGGCGGAATTTGGCCCCGGCTACGCCGATGCGCGCGGCGCCCTCGACCGTACAAAAATGCGCAACCTCGTGTTTTCCGACGCCGCCGCCAAGGCGAAACTGGAAGCCATCCTGCACCCGCGCATCCGCCAGGCGACCCTGGAAGCGGCCGCCGCAGCAACGGGCAGCTACGTGATCTTTGCCGTGCCCCTGCTGGTCGAGTCCGGCGGCTGGGTGGAGCGCGTCAACCGCGTACTGGTCATCGATTGCCAGGAAAGCCTGCAAGTGTCGCGCGTGATGGCGCGCAATGGCTTGTCGGAAGAACAAGTCAAAGCCATCATGGCCACGCAGGCCACGCGTGCCATGCGCCTGGCGGCGGCGGACGATGTGATCGACAATAATGGCGATTTGGCGGCCCTGGCGCCGCAGATTGCCCAGCTGCACGATTTATATCTGGCATTTTCAAAAAGAATGGCTGGAATCGGGCCGCAACGTTTGTAATTTGTCGACGCTTGGTTCAAAATCACGGGATTGTTTGCAGGTCCTTACTTAAGGGAATTATTTTGATTGTCTACGAATACCCTTTCAACGAACGCATACGTACCTTGTTGCGGCTGGAAGACCTGTACGACAAATTCAAGTTCTTCATCCAGCAAGAGCATGCAATGCAGCATCATGTTGCCTTGGCAACTATTTTCGATATGCTTGAAGTGGCCGGCCGCGCCGACCTGAAATCGGACCTGCTGCAGGAACTCGAGCGCCAGCGCCAGAGCCTGCTGGGCTACCGCAGCAATCCGAATGTGGAACCGGAAACCCTGGATGCCATCCTCGGCGAACTCGACAGTGTCAGCGGCGCCCTCGTGGCGGCGCAAGGCAAGACGGGCCAGAATATCCGCGACAATGAATGGCTGATGAGCATCCGCGGCCGCACCATCATCCCGGGCGGCGCCTGCGAATTCGACTTGCCGTCGTACTTTGCCTGGCAAAAACGCAGCTGCGAGCAGCGCCTGACCGATATCCACGCGTGGTTCGCCCCGCTGGCGCCCCTGTTCGACGCGCTGGCCCTGGTCTTGCGCCTGCTGCGCGATTCCGGCGGTCCCGTCAAGCTGATCGCCAATGGCGGCAGCTACCAGCAAATGCTGCAAGGCAAGGTGTACCAGATGCTGCGCCTGAGCCTCGATGAAAACAGCGGCGCCATCCCGGAAATTTCCGCCAACAAATACATGCTGTGGGTACGCTTCACTACCCAGGGCGGCGACTTGAAACCCAAGCCGCTGGAAGAAGATGTACCATTCGAACTCACGCTCTGTAATTTTTAACTGTTACTTATTTGCCCCATCATGACCGTCGTTAACTGCCCTACCTGTGCCGCCAAAGTCGAATGGACTGAAGCCAATAAATACCGCCCCTTCTGCTCGGAACGCTGCAAGCAGATCGACCTGGGTGCCTGGGCCGAAGAGAAATACACGATCCCTGCCGCCGATCCGTTCGAAGACCCGCTGGCAGACGAAGACAACAAGCCCCAGTAAGCTTCACTTGAATGGATTTTCCAGGCGCACCCCCTGCGCCGCGAAACTGTCGAGCCTGCCGCTGACCACCGTCAAGCCATAGGCGATGCCCATCGCCGCGATTTGCCCATCGACGCCATGCGCGTGACTACTGCCATGCAGACGTGCGCACACGAGCGCGCAATCGAGGTCGAATTCCAGCAGCCGCGGCGCATATTCCGCCAGCACGGCTTCCAGCCAGCCTTCCAGCGCCAGTGCTTCCAGCGCCGCTTCGCGCCGCCAGCTGCACTGTATGCCTGCGCGCAATTGCGCGATCACCTGCACCGGCACATAACGCATCTCCGGCGCTACCCGCTCGAAAAAATCGGCCACGCCCGCCGGCGCAGCACTGCCCTTGCGCGCCGCAACGATCACATCCGTATCGACCAGGTAGGCGGGCATGACTCAGGGGCGGCGCTCGAAATCCGCGTCCAGGCCCACGTCAGGCATGCCGCGCAAAATATCGTCGAGCGGGCGCTTCGGCAGGGGGCGCAAGGCGCTGCGCAGGATGTCGCGGTGCTCGTCTTCGATGCTGCGCCCATGCGCGCGGGCACGCTTGTGCAAGGCGGCAATCAGCAATTCATCGGTATCGGTAAAGGTCAGTGTCAGCGGCATGCGAGACTCCCCCGGTGCTTGATGAAAGCACTGTAGCGCAAAGCGCGCGCGATACAAGGAAAGTCACAGCAAAGCTTGCGCCAGCACGCAGCATGGCGCTGCCCGCCGGCACAAGTGGAGATCAGGCAGGTATCAGGGATTCCCTGCGTACCTCGTTGAGCCATTCCAGCAGGGGAATGGTGGCCGGCAGCAAGGGTTCCACGCCCACCGTGCCCTGCCAGGCGAACGCCTGCCCTTCCAGGCTTTGCGGCTCGCCGCGCCAATTGCGGCTGATATAGAAATGCAGGCGCACATGGGCGTGCGGATACACATATTCGACGCCGCACCAGGCTTCGGCGCTGTCGATGTATAAACCCAGCTCCTCGACAAACTCGCGCTTCAAGGCGTCCAAAATGGCTTCGCCCGGTTCGACTTTACCGCCAGGAAATTCCCAATAGCCATCATACGGCTTGCCGGCCGGACGCTGACCCAGCAGCACGTCGCCATTCGGCTTCATCAGGATGCCAACGGCGACATCCACCGGTTTCACGTTCACTGCACTCATTGCGGCAACTTTCCCGCAGGTAGTTTCCCAGCATAATCGCGCGCAAATTGCCAGGCGACACGGCCCGAACGCGAGCCGCGCTGCAAGGCCCAGCGCAGGGCATCGCCGCGCGCTTGCGCGATCTGTTCCGGCGTGCAGCCGAACGAGGCGAGCCAGTGCGCCGCGATATCGAGATAATCGTCCTGCTTGAACGGGTAGAACGACAGCCACAGGCCGAAGCGCTCGGACAGCGAGATTTTCTCTTCCACCGTCTCGCCCGGGTGCAAATCGCCATCGTCGTCCGTCTTGTAGCTGCTGTTGTCCGACATGCGCTCGGGCATCAGGTGACGGCGGTTCGAGGTGGCGTAGATCAGCACATTGTCCGATTGCGCGGCGATGCTGCCGTCGAGCGCCACTTTCAGCGCCTTGTAGCCGCTTTCGCCCTCTTCGAACGACAGGTCGTCGCAAAAGATGATGAAGCGCTCGGGACGCGCCGCCACTAGGTCGACGATGTCGGGCAAGTCGGCCAGGTCCGCCTTGTCCACTTCGATCAGACGCAGGCCCTGGCCGGCGAACTGGTTCAGGCATGCCTTGATCAGCGACGACTTGCCCGTACCGCGCGCGCCCGTCAGCAGCACGTTGTTGGCGGGGCGACTGGCAACGAACTGGCGCGTATTCTGCTCGATCTGCGCTTTTTGCGTGCCGATGTTGTGCAAGTCATCCAGGGCGATGGACGACACGTGCGCCACCGCCTGCAGATGGCTGGCGGCGCCCTGCCGGCGGCGCCAGCGGAAGGCAAAGCTGTTCCAGTCCGGTGCGGGCACCGGCTGCGGCAGGATCGCTTCCACGCGCGCCAGCAAGGCTTCGGCGCGGATCAGGAATTGATCGAGGGCGGTCATGAGCGGTAGTCGGCGTTGATCGACACGTAATCATGCGACAGATCGCACGTCCACAGGGTGGCCGTGGCATCGCCGCGCGCCAGTTTTACACGGATGGTGATTTCGCTTTGCTGCATCACGCGCTGGCCGTCCTGCTCCTGGTAATCGGGGTTGCGGCCGCCGTTCTTGGCGACCCACACGTCGTCCAGGTACAAATTCAATTGACCCACGTCCAGGTCGTCCACGCCCGCGTAGCCGATGGCGGCCAGGATGCGGCCCAGGTTCGGGTCGGAGGCAAAGAACGCGGTTTTCACCAGCGGCGAATGGGCGATGGAATAGGCGATCTTGCGGCATTCTTCCACGTTGCGGCCGTCTTCCACGGTCACCGTCATGAACTTGGTGGCGCCTTCGCCGTCGCGCACGATGGCTTGCGCCAGGAAAGTCGACAGTTCGGTGACGGCGGCTGCCAGTTCCGCATAGTGCGGCGAATCGATGGAATCGATGACCAGGCTGCCGGCGCCCGTGGCTACCAGCATGAACGAGTCATTGGTGGAGGTGTCGCCGTCGATGGTGATGCAGTTGAACGATTTGTCGGCCGCCTGTTTCACCAGCTGGTCCAGCACGGGCTGGGCCACGGTGGCGTCGAACGCCAGGAAACCCAGCATGGTGGCCATGTTCGGCTTGATCATGCCGGCACCCTTGCTGATGCCCGTCAGGGTGACCGCGTGGCCACCGATGGTGACCGTGCGCGAGCCGGCTTTCGGCTGCGTGTCGGTGGTCATGATGGCTTCGGCGGCCGAGAACCAGTTATCCGAGGTCAGCGCGGCCACGGCTTGCGGCAAGCCGGCGACCAGGCGCTGCACGGGCAGCGGTTCGAGGATCACGCCGGTGGAAAACGGCAGGATTTGCTGCGGCGTACAGCCCAGCAGCTCGGCCAGCGCGGCGCAGCTGGCCTGCGCGTCGGCCAGGCCCGATTCGCCCGTGCCCGCATTCGCGTTGCCGGTGTTGACCAGCAGCGCGCGGATCGGCGCGGCGCCGGCCGTCACTGCCGCCAGGTTGGCCTTCGAGATTTGCACGGGCGCGGCGCAGAAGCGGTTCAGGGTAAACACGCCGGCCACTGTGGCCGTCGGCGCCAGTTTCAATACCAGCAAATCCTTGCGGTTGGGTTTCTTGATGCCGGCTTCGGCAACACCGATTTCAATGCCGGCGACGGCTTTCAAGTCGGCGGCGACGGGCTTGGGAGAATTGACGGCCATATGAGTTCTTCTGCGAGGGAAAAGGGAAGCGCTATTGTAGCGCCTTCGCGGCGCGGGTGAACATGCGGCAAGTGAATAGTCGCGCCAGCCACGGCGGCGCCGATACGGACCGGTGGCGCGGCCAGGCTTGCGATTTATCAGAACCATGCCGCCTGGCGCCGCTAAGGTATGGGAATGGGCGATGGCGAGTCTTGCAATCGCACGGTCCAGGGAAGGACGTCATGACGCAGGGTCAGTCAAACCGGATGCGGCGCAGCGCTTCAGACCTGTCGCACCTGTTGCGCCGGCTATCCCTACTTTGCCTGCTGCCCTCGTTGACAGCCTGTACGGTGCTGCGTGGCCCGGCAGATCGCGCCAGCATCCACGTCACCGAACAGGCATCCGAAGCACCGCCTGCGGCTGAAACGCCGCCCGCCCCGCCACCACCTGCTCCAGCCGCGGAAGCGCCTCCCGCGCCAGACGCTATCATAGGGCGGCGACCACCGCCGGCCAGTCCGTGGAGCGGCGCATGGTCGGGTACAAGCGGCCTGTTCGGCAACCTCGGCAAGCTGTTCGGCAGCATCGGCAACGGCGGCACGCTGAGGTCCGACAACGATGCACCGCCGCCCGGCGCCACGCACGTCACCGTGTATTACGCCACCGACAGGAAATACCAGCCCAGCAGCCGCAATTTTGGCTGGCAGCCCAACCGCGTGGCGCCCTACCTGAGCTATGGCAGCGTCGTCGTAAGTATCCCGGAGAAAAGAGCGCCGGGCGAACTGCCGTTGCCGCCCTGGTACGCCATCCTGTCCGGCGACAATGTGCAAAAATATGTGCTGATCAAGGGAAGCACGCGCCTGTCGCGCGCGGATTTTCTCGCCGCCGTCAAGGCCAGGATACGGGCCGCCCCGCAACGGCACGCCGCCTTCATCTACATCCATGGCTACAGCAACTCTTTTGACGACGCCGCCCGGCGCACGGCGCAGATGGCGGTCGGCCTCGATATCGGCGCCCTGCCCGTGTTCTACAGCTGGCCATCGAAAGGCACCCTGGCCGGCTATGAGTTCGATGAAAATGCCGCCGAATAGACGCAGGCGCACCTGCAGGCCTTCCTGGCCGACTTTGCCGAGCACTCTTCCGCTACCGATATCTACATCATCGCCCACAGCATGGGCAACCGCCCGATGACCGTGGCCCTGGCCAACCTGCTGGAAAAGCGCCCCGAGCTGCGGCCCCTGTTCAAGCAGGTCGTGCTGGCGGCGCCGGACATCAATGCCGACATCTTCCGCGAGCAGATCGCTCCCCGTTTTGCCAGCCTCAAGCTTCCCGCCACCTTGTACGCGTCCGCGAACGACAAAGCCATCCGCGCCTCCTACAATTTTGCCGACTGGGACAGGATAGGCGACATCCGCGGCCCCGTCGTCGGCATCCCCGGCATGGAACTCGTCGATGCCTCGGCCGTCATCATGAATTTCATGGGCCACGATTACTTCGCCAGCAACCGCGTCCTGCTGACCGATATCGCCACCATGATCAAGACGGGGCAACGGGCAAGGAACCGCGGCGGCTTGAAAGGCATTCCCTCGCAGGCGCCGCAATACTGGGCCTTTCCCTGAGCAGGGATCAGGCACAATAAATATGCCGGACATAAAAAAAACGGAGACCGCGGTCTCCGTTTTTTGTTCACGCTGACAAACCGCGCTTAAGCCAGCTTGCCGTGGCAAGCCTTGTACTTCTTGCCGCTGCCGCAAGGGCATGGATCGTTGCGGCCGACCTTGACGCCCATGCTCACGCTCATGTCGTCGACATACTGGTCGTTGCTGTCGCCAGCCGTCGGCGCCAGCAGTTCTTCCGGCGCCGCGTTCGGGTCGAATTCGGCGTGCTGGTAGTGCACGTTTTCCACGTGCGACTGCTGCATCGCCTGTTCGGCCGCATCGACTTCTTCGCGCGACTGGATACGCACCGTCATCACGTGTTTCGTGACGTCGTTCTTGATCATGTCGAGCATCTGGCCAAACAGTTCAAACGCTTCGCGCTTGTATTCCTGTTTCGGGTTCTTCTGCGCATAACCGCGCAGGTGAATACCCTGGCGCAGGTGATCGAGCGCCGCCAGGTGTTCGCGCCAGTGGCTGTCCACGCTTTGCAGCATGACATTGCGCTCGAAGCCGCCAAACGATTCCTTGCCGACGATATCGATCTTCGACTGGTACACGGCATCGGCCGCGACCAGCACTTTTTCCAGGATCTCTTCGTCCGTCAGGGTCGAATCGGCTTCCAGCATTTGCTGCAGCGGCAGGTCGAGCTGCCATTCGCTGGCCAGGGTGTTTTCCAGGCCCTTGATATCCCACTGCTCTTCCACCGATTCGCGCGGCACGTACTCGTGCACCAGGTCGGTGAACACGCCATGGCGCAGCGAGCCGATCATCTCGGAAATATCGGTCGTTTCCAGCAGCTCGTTACGCTGCTGGTAGATGACCTTGCGCTGGTCGTTGGCGACGTCATCGTATTCCAGCAATTGCTTGCGGATGTCGAAGTTGCGCGCTTCGACCTTGCGCTGGGCCGACTCGATCGAACGCGAGACGATGCCTGCCTCGATCGGTTCGCCTTCCGGCATTTTCAAACGGTCCATCACGGCGCGCACGCGGTCGCCGGCGAAGATGCGCAGCAGCGCGTCGTCGAGCGACAGGTAGAAGCGCGAGGAACCCGGATCGCCCTGGCGGCCGGCACGGCCACGCAACTGATTGTCGACGCGGCGCGATTCGTGGCGTTCGGTGCCGATGATGTGCAAGCCGCCCGCATTGACCACGTGGTCGTGCAGCGACTGCCACTCATCGCGCAAGGTCTGCGACTGGGCTGCCTTGTCGGCGTCGCTCAGCTCAGCATTGGCTTCGATGAACTTGATCTGGTTTTCGACGTTACCGCCCAACACGATGTCCGTACCGCGGCCAGCCATGTTGGTGGCGATGGTGATGGCTTTCGGACGGCCTGCCTGGGCGATGATTTCCGCTTCGCGCGCATGCTGCTTCGCGTTCAGCACGTTGTGCGGCAAGCCGGCCTTGGTCAGGATGCCCGACAGCAGTTCCGAGTTCTCGATCGAGGTCGTACCCACCAGCACGGGCTGGCCGCGCTCGTAGCAGTCGCGGATGTCGTTCAACATCGCGTTGTATTTTTCCGCCGACGATTTGTAGACCTGATCCTGGCGGTCCTTGCGCTGCAGCGGACGGTTTTGCGGAATCACGACCGTTTCCAGGCCGTAGATTTCCTGGAATTCGTACGCTTCGGTATCGGCCGTACCGGTCATGCCGGCCAGCTTGGCGTACATGCGGAAGTAGTTCTGGAAGGTGATCGAGGCCAGGGTCTGGTTCTCGTTCTGGATCTTGACGCCTTCCTTCGCTTCGACGGCCTGGTGCAAGCCGTCGGACCAGCGGCGGCCCGTCATCAGACGGCCCGTGAATTCATCGACGATCACCACTTCATTGTTCTGCACCACATAGTGCTGATCCTTGAAGTACAGCGCATGCGCGCGCAGGGCCGCATACAGGTGGTGCACGAGGGTGATGTTGGCCGAATCGTACAGCGACGCGCCTTCCGGCAGCAGACCCATCTCCATCAGGATGCCTTCGGCCTTTTCGTGGCCCGCTTCCGTCAGCAGCACCTGGTGCGCTTTTTCATCCTTGGTGTAGTCGCCCGGCACTTCAACCTTGCCCTTGCCGTCCGGCGTTTCTTCGCCGATCTGCAGGGTCAGGCGCGCAGGCAGTTCATTGATCTTGTGATACAGGTCGGTGTGGTTCTCGGCCTGGCCCGAAATGATCAACGGCGTACGCGCTTCATCGATCAGGATCGAGTCGACTTCATCGACGATGCCGAAGTTCAGGCTGCGCTGCACGCGCTCGCGCGCTTCGTAGACCATATTGTCGCGCAAGAAGTCGAAACCGAATTCATTGTTCGTGCCGTACGTGATGTCGGAGTTGTACGCCTGCTGCTTGGCGCTGTGCTCCATCTGCGACATGTTCACGCCCGTCGACAGGCCCAGCCATGCATACAGGCGGCCCATGGTCTCGGCATCGCGCTGCGCCAGGTAGTCATTGACGGTGACGATATGCACGCCCTTGCCCGACAAGGCGTTCAGGTAGGCTGGCAAGGTGGCCATCAGGGTCTTGCCCTCGCCCGTGCCCATTTCCGCGATCTTACCGAAATGCAAGACCATGCCGCCGATCATCTGCACATCGAAATGGCGCATGCGCAGGACGCGCTTGCTGGCCTCGCGGCAAACGGCAAAGGCTTCCGGCAACAAGGCATCGAGCGATTCGCCAGCGGCGATGCGTTCCTTGAAGGCAGGCGTTTTCGCTTGCAGCTCGGCATCCGACAGCTTTTCGATGGCCGGCTCGAGCGCATTGATCTCGCGTACCGTTTTTTGGTATTGCTTGAGCAGCCGCTGGTTGCGGCTACCGAAAATCTGGGTCAGTAATGACATGCTTGAATTCTTGAAAAAACGCCGTTAAAAAAAGCTCGGTAGGGAACAACGAGGTAGTAATCGCGTCACCGCACGGAGTTCGACTATGGCAAAAGACGATGATTTTATCATGCGTTCCCGCCAAGGTTGGGGTAATGCACCATATAACAATAGCTTAATGACAAACAAATGGCAGAAATTGCGGACATTTCCCATACTGTAAGGCAATACGGCCTGCCCGCCTGCGCCGCACCCGCCGCCGCACTCGTCATGCGCGGGCGAGTGTGCTATGTTTCGGCCATGCGAACTCCCACTTATTCTCCGGCGCCGCGCCGCGGCTACGGCTTTGCCCGTTCCGGCCCGGCCGCGACGGGGGCAACCGCTTTTCTGCGCGGCAACGCGACGATGGCTTCCCTGATGCCCACCGTCACGCGCCTGGTCGCCCTGCAGAAAGATTGCGCCAAGGCCTTGCCGGCGATGTTCGAGCATTGCGACATCCTGCAATTCGAAGGCGGGCAGCTGGTGCTGGCCACGCCGAACGCGGCGCTGGCGGCCAAGCTCAAGCAGCAATTGCCGAAACTGCAAGGGGAACTGGAAAGAAAGGGCTGGCAGATTTCAGGCATCAAGCTGAAAGTGCAAGTCATCAAGAGCATTGCGCCCATCGTGCATACGCGGGCGCTGGTCTTGCCGGAAAAAGCCATGTCGGCCCTGGAAGAGCTGAGCACGGCATTGCCGCCATCGAAGCAGAACGAGCAGTTGATCGCGGCGCTGCGCAATATGGTCCGCCACCACCGCGAACCAAAAGATTAAGAACACCATGCGGCGGCACGTAGGTCGGATTAGGCCCTTCGGGCCGTAATCCGACAACATTGTTGGCGCCTGCGGGGTTGTCGGATTACGGCCTGCGGCCTAATCCGACCTACGTCAACGACCACTCGCGCTCCATCTGGCGCAGGTAGGATTGCGGCGCCGCCTCATTGGTATCGAACGAGACGATTTCATACGATTCCGGCTGTTCCAGCAGCGCCAGCAACAGCTGGTTGTTCAGCGCGTGGCCCGACTTGTGCGCCGTGTAGTAGGCGAGCAAGGGATGGCCCACCAGGTACAGGTCGCCGATGGCGTCGAGGATCTTGTGGCGCACGAACTCGTCTTCGTAGCGCAGGCCATCGGCGTTGAGGATGCGGTACTCGTCCATCACGATGGCGTTTTCCAGCGAGCCGCCGCGGGCCAGGCCCATGCCGCGCAAGCTTTCCACGTCCTGCATGAAACCGAAGGTGCGCGCGCGCGCCACGTCGTGCACGTAGGACACGTCGCCGAAATCGACGGAAGCGCGCTGCATCGTGCCATCGACGGCCGGGTGGTTGAATTCGATGAAGAAATCGAGCTTGAAGCCGTCGTACGGCGACAGGCGTGCCCATTTTTCCGCGTCACCCTTGCCTTGACGCACTTCCACGGGCTTGATGACCTTGATGAATTTCTTCGGCGCCTGCTGCTCTTCCACCCCCGCTTGCTGCAGCAGGTAGACGAAGGACGAAGCGGAACCGTCCATGATGGGAATTTCTTCCGCATTCACGTCGATCACCATATTGTCGATGCCCAGGCCGGCCGCGGCCGACATCAGGTGTTCCACCGTGGAAACCCTGGCGCCGTCCTTGATCAGTACGGAAGCCATGCGCGTATCGCCCACGGCCATGGCGCTGGCGGGAAACTCGACGATGGGATCGAGGTCGATGCGGCGAAACACGATGCCCGTGTCGATCGCGGCGGGACGCAGAATCAGCTCGACCTTGGTGCCGGAGTGCAAACCGACACCGATGGTGCGGACCTGTTGTTTGATGGTGCGTTGTTTTAACATCTGTCGATTATATCTATTTGCCGGATTTTCGTTGCGGTGCGGCATGGCTCACGCCAGAAATACCACAACCGTTCCTCACGGATGTTCGCTTTCCGCGTGCACGGCTTCGCGCCGCACGAGATAAATGCCGCTGCCGATGATGATGGCCGCGCCGATCAGCGTGTATTCGTCGGGCAAGGCGCGCCACAGCATCCAGTCCAAGGCCATGCCCCAGGCCAGGGCCGAGTATTCGAATGGCGCCACGCTCGATGCCTTGCCAAAACGAAAAGCTTCCGTGATGGCCAGCTGGCCCAGGAAGCCGCTCAGCGACAAGCCGGCCAGCAGCCACCAGTCTTCGCGGCGGATGCTCACCCATTCGTGCGCCGACAAGGCCACGCCGCCGGCGGCCATCATCACCATCAGCCAGAAGACCATGCTTTCGCTGGCATCCGTGCGGCTCAGGATGCGGCCCGTGACGGCGGAAATGGCGTAACAGGCAGCCGAGCCCAGCACGGCCAGCCCGGCCAGCGAAAAGAATCCCGAACCGTCGGGACGCAGCGCCACCAGCACGCCCAGCAGACCCACGGCGATGGCGCACCAGCGCGCGAAGTCGACTTTTTCCTTCAAGATAAAAACCGACAGCACCGTGATCAGCAAGGGCGCAACAAAAAACAGCGCATACGTCTCGGCCAGCGACATGCGCTTCAAGCCATACGCGAACAGGGTAATCATCAACACGCCCAGCGCGCCGCGCAGCAAGTGCAGCGGCCAGCGCACCTGCAGCACATTCTTGAACGCGCCCCGGTACAGCAGGTACAGGCAAACGAGAGGCAAGGACGACAGGGCGCGCAAGGCCGTCACCTGCATGGGAGGATAGTGGGCGGACAACAGCTTCATGGCCGTGTCCATCAGGGAAAACATGGCGACGGCGACCAGCATCACATAGATGCTGCGCAGGTTAGGATTGCGGGGTATCAGGACAGACTCCTGGCGAAAGAGCGGGACCGTCATCATGGCGACGGCCGGAGCCAGGACAGCATGGCAAGGCCAAACCATCAACCCGATTATAGCAAGCGCGGCCGTTTTACCTTATGACACAGGCAACAGCATCACCAGCTTCAGCTCATGCTGGCGCGCCAGGTGCAAGGTGACCTGGTTGAAGCTGAGCGCCCCCTGTTGCGCATGCTGGAAGCGGCGCAAGCCCCCGTCGCGGCCCTGCACCTGCTGCGCGCCCCACCACAGGCGAAATTCAGGGCTGGCATCGGCCAGCTCCGCGATCAGGCCAGCCAGCGGCGCCTGGTCCGCCTGGCGTCCGATATCGGCACGAAACTCCGCCACCAGCCGCCGCGCCCGCTCGGGCCAGCCGACGATCAAGTCGCGCGCGCCAGGCTCCAGGAACATGAAGCGCAGCTGGTTCGGCGCGTCTCCGTCGCCATGCAGCCAGCCCGTGAACAAGGCGGACGCCGCTCCGTTCCACGCCACGGCGCTCCATTCGCGGTCGAGGATGTAGGCGGGCGCGTCGATGGCGGCGACGATGGCCGCCAGCTCGGCGCTGGCAGGCCCGCCGCCCTCGCCTGTGCCATGGCTGGGGTCATGCTTGTCGGCCACCTCGAACAGATAGGCGCGCTCGGCCGCGCTCAGCTGCAGTACCTGCGCCAGGCGAGAAAGCATCTTGGCCGACGCCGACACGGGCCGCCCCTGCTCCAGCCACGTCAGCCAGGTGGGACTGACGTCGCACAGCTGCGCCAGCTCTTCGCGCCGCAAGCCCGGCGTGCGCCGACGTCCGCCACCGGACAAGCCAGCCATGGCGGGGGTGACGGCTTCGCGCCGGGCGCGGATGAATTCAGCGAGCTTGTTCGACATGGCACAGATGCATGGTAGTGGATATACCAGTATAAGTTATGATCTTGTTACAGGATAATTTTATCCCTATTCTGCAGGAACTCACCCATCAACAGGAGAAAACCATGCAGCAGCACGATGTCGTTACCGAACAGTTTGGCAAGACGGCCCATGCCTACCTGAGCAGCGCAATCCACGCGCAAGGCGCCGACCTGGTGCTGATGCAGGAATGCGCGCGCCGCCACGGCCGGCCGGCCGTGCTGGACCTGGGCTGCGGCGCCGGCCACGCCAGCTTTGCCGTCGCCCCCGTGGCGCAATCGGTGGTCGCCTACGACCTGGCGCAGCCCATGCTCGACGTGGTGGACCACGCCAGGGCGCAACGGGGCTTGCACAACATCCGCACGCAACGGGGCGACGTGGCGCGTCTGCCGTTTGCCGATGCCAGCTTCGACATGGTGGTCACGCGCTTTTCCGCGCACCACTGGACCGACGTGGCCGGAGCCCTGGCCGAAGCGTGGCGCGTGCTGCGCCCGAACGGCACGTTATTGGTGGTCGATATCGTGGCGCCCAAGACGGCCCTGTACGACAGTACCTTGCAGGCGGTGGAAATGCTGCGCGACGCCTCGCACGTGCGCGACTACCGCACGTGCGAATGGGGTGCCAAGTTCGACAACGCGGGCTTTACGCACAGCTTGCGCAGCGTATGGAAACTGACGATGCAGTTCGACGAGTGGGTGGCGCGCATGCGCACGCCGGACGAGCGCGTGGCGGCCATCCGCAACCTCTTCGATGGCGCGCCCGAGGAAGCGCGCCGGTATTTCGCGCTGCAGGACGACTATTCGTTCAGCATCGATGCGGCCATGTTCGAGGCGACCAAGCCATCGGTACAGTAAACGTAAAAACGGCGCCGATGGCGCCGTTTTTTATTGCGTAGGTTGGATTAGCGCGCAGCGCGTAATCCAACAATGCCAGAGCAAACGTGATGCCAATTCCGCT
>NZ_PDZN01000035.1:0-34698 GCF_002735765.1 Janthinobacterium sp. BJB304 | reverse complement strand
CTTCACCGCCGGCTCCACCCGCCCCGCCCGCATTCGGCCTGCGCCTGGCCACCGGCCTGGCCGGCGTGCTGCTGGCCGTGCTGGTATCGGGCCTGAATGAAAACATCACCAAGGTCGCGCTGGCCGACATCCGCGGCGCCATGGGCATCGCGCGCGACGACGCCAGCTGGCTCGTGGCCCTGTATGCGGCCGCCTCGGTGTCTGCCATGGCGTTCGCGCCATGGTGCTCCGTCACCTTTTCGCTGCGCCGCCTGACGGCCGCCGCCATCGTCGTCTGCATGGCCGCCGGCGTGCTGTGTCCGTTCGCGCCGAACCTGCCCGTGCTGATGTTCCTGCGCGTGGTGCAGGGCGCGGCCGGCGGCGCCCTGCCGCCCATGCTGATGACGGTGGCGCTGCGCTTCCTGCCACCGAACATCAAGCTGTATGGCCTGGGCGGCTATGCGCTGAGCGCCACCTTCGGTCCCAGCCTGGGCACGCCGCTGGCCGCCTTCTGGACCGAGTACCTGGGCTGGCGGTGGGCCTTCTGGCAAGTCGTCCCGGGCAGCATCGTCGCCCTCTTGATGGTGTCGTGGGGCTTGCCGCAAGACCCGCTGCGCCTCGAGCGTTTCCGTCAATTCGACTGGCGCGGCCTGCTGCTGGGTCTGCCCGCGATCAGCATGCTGGTGGTGGGCTTGCTGCAGGGCGAACGCCTGGCGTGGTTCGCCTCGCCGCTGATCTGCGTGCTGCTGGGTGGCGGTCTATTGCTGCTGGTGCTGTTCTTTGTCAATGAATGGTCGCATCCGCTGCCGTTCTTCAAGCTGCAGCTGCTGTCGCGGCGTAACCTCAGCCACGCCCTGCTGACCCTGGGCGGCGTGCTGTTCGTGCTGCTGGCCGTGATCCTGATTCCCTCGTCCTACCTGGCGCAGGTGCACGCCTACCGCCCGCTGCAGACGGCGCCCGTGATGCTGATGGTGGCGCTGCCGCAGCTGGTCGCCCTGCCGCTGGTGGCCGCCCTGTGCAATCTGCGCGCCGTCGACTGCCGCTGGGTGCTGGCCATCGGCCTAGCCTTGCTGGCCCTGTCCTGCGTGCTGGGCGCGCGCATGTCGCCGGACTGGATACGCACGCACTTCTACCTGCTGCAGGCGGTGCAGATCTTCGCGCAACCGATGGCCGTGATTCCCTTGCTGCTGCTGGCCACCACGGGCCTGGCGCCGCAGGATGGCCCTTTCGCCTCGGCCTGGTTCAACACCATCAAGGGCATGTCGGCCGTCGTCGCCACCGGCGTGCTCGACGCGCTGATCACGCGTCGCAACCATTTTCATTCGACGGTGCTCAGCGAGCGCCTGGGCAACCTGCCTGGCGTCGTGGACGTGCCGGGCCTGAGTGCGCGCATGCATGCGCAAGTCATCACCCTGACCTCGTCCGACCTGTACCTCATTGTCGCCGCCATCGCGCTGGCCATGATTGTGATCATTCCCATCCTGCCGACGCGCGTCTATCCGCCGCGCGCAGCCTGACTTTTATTTCAAGAAAGAGCATCCCCATGCAAACAACCATACTGCGCTCACGCGCCTTCCTCCTCGGCCTGGCCCTGCTGGCCTGCGCCCTGGCCTTTTGCGCCTGGCAACTACTGTTCGCCCGCGGCGACGAACAAGGCACCGACGACGCCTTCGTCAGCGCCGACTACACCGTGCTCTCCCCCAAGGTGGGCGGCATCGTGCGGGAAGTGCTGGTGGAAGACAACCAGACTGTCAAGGCGGGTCAGCTGCTGGCGCGCATCGACGACCGCGACTATCAGGCCGCCGCCTCCTCGGCCCGCGCCGAGGTAGCCGGCGCCGAGGCGCAGCTGGCCAATGCCCGCGCCACCTTGCAGCGCCAGCAATCGGTGATCGAGCAAGCCACGACCCTGGTCGACGCCAATCAGGCGGAAGACAAGCTGGCGCAGCAGGAACTGGCCCGCTCAACGCACCTGGCAGGCCAGGGCGCGGGCAGCGTGCAGAACGCGCAGCAGGCGCAATCGCGCTTCGACGTGAGCCGGGCGCGCCTGGCGCAAAACCGCGCCGCCCTCGTCGCCACCCGCAAGCAGACGGACATTTTGCAGGCGCAGCAAGGCGCGGCCGAAGCGGCCTTGCTGCGCGCCCGCGCCAGCCTGCAGCGGGCCGAACTTGACCTGTCGCATACGCAGCTGCGCGCCCCCATCGACGGCATCGTGGGACGCCGCGCCGTGCGCGTCGGCGCTCTGGTGGCGCCCGGCGCCAGCCTGATGGCCGTGGTGCCCCTGAACCGCAGCTTCGTCATCGCCAACCTGCAGGAAACCCAGCTGACCCACGTGCGCCAGGGCCAGCGCGCCAGCATCGCCGTCGACGCCTATCCGGGCATGCTCCTGCGCGGCACGGTGCACAGCATCGCGCCCGCCACGGGCGTGACGTTTGCAGTCATCGCGCCGGAAAACGCCACCGGCAACTTCACCAAGGTGGTGCAGCGCATCCCCGTCAGGATCGCGCTCGATCCCGGCCAGGATGACGGCAGCCGCCTGCGCGTGGGCATGTCGGCCGAAGTGCGCATCGATACGGCCCCCCGCCGTCAACTGCTGCAACAGGTGAGCGCGCGATGAAAGCACTGATCATTTTCACGGCCCTGGGCCTGGCCGGCTGCGCCAGCGTCGGCAGCGACTTCCAGCATCCGAAAGCGCCGTTGGGGCAGCAATGGCGCCAGGCGCAGGATGCCCGTTTCGCCGCCCAGCAGGACGCCGCCATCGAGCAGCGCTGGTGGGACGGCTTCGGCGATGCCACCCTGTCTTCCCTGCTGCAGCGCGCCGCCGGCGCCAACCTCGACGTGCGGGCGGCCGGCAGCCGGCTGGAACAAAGCCGCGCCGCGCGCGGCGTGGCGGGCGCCGCGCAAGGCCCGTCCCTGGGCGCAAATGGCAGCTACGGCCGCGCGCGCAACAGCGAGCAAGGCTTGAGCGACCCGTCGCGCAACAACGGCCAGTCAGCCTACAACCTGTGGCAAGGCAACCTCGACGCCGCCTGGGAGCTGGACCTGTGGGGCCGCGTGCGGCGCGAAGTGGAAGCGGCCGACGCGCGCGTCGACGTGGCGCTGGAAACGCAGCACGGCGTGCTGCTGGCCGTGCTGGCCGAGACGGCGCGCGACTATATCGAGCTGCGCGGCGCGCAGCAGACCCTGGCCATCACGCAGCAGCTGCTCGATATCGCCCGCCATACCCTGGACCTGACCCGCATCCGCCTGCGCGAAGGCGTGGCGACGCAGCTCGATGAAGCCGAGGCGGCGGCCCACGTGGCCACCATCGAAGCACGCTTGCCGCCGCTGCAGCAGCGCGAAGCGCGCCTGGGCAACGCCCTCGCCCTCTTGCTGGCGCTGCCGCCACAGTCGCTGCAGGCGGAACTGGCGGCGGGCAAGGACATTCCGGCCGTGGCCATGCACGTGCAACTGGGCGTGCCGAGCGGCCTGGCCGAGCGCCGTCCCGACATCCGCCGTGCCGAAGCGCAGCTGCACGCGGCCACGGCCGCCATCGGCGTAGCGCAAGGCGATTTTTATCCGCGCATCACGCTGTCGGGCAGCATCGGCCTGCAAGCGATGCAGCTGTCCGACATCGGCTGGGACGCCAAACGCTTTGCCTTCGGCCCCAGTTTCAGCGTGCCCCTGTTCGATGGCGGCCGCCTGCGCGGCAAACTGCAATTGCGCGAGGCGCAGCAGCAGGAAGCGGCCATCGCCTACCGCCAGACGGTGCTGGCCGCCTGGCACGAAGTGGAAGACGCGCTCTCTGGCTACCAGGCCAACGCCCGCCGCCAGGCCAGCCTCGATGAAGCCGTCAGGCAGGGACGGCGGGCGCTGGGCAGCGCGGAACTGCAGTACCGCCAGGGCGGCACGGACTTGATCAACGTGCTGCACGTGCAAAACACCTTATTGAACAACGAAGCGGCGCTGGTCGACAGCCGCGCCACCGCCTCGCTGTCGCTGGTCCAGGTCTACAAGGCGCTGGGCGGCGGCTGGCAAGCATTTTCAACCACCTCGCAAGGAAGCACGCCATGAAACCGAATCCCGCCCATTTCTCCATCCACGACGTCAGCGACTTTCCCATCGTGCGCTTTCGCCCTGAAACGGCCGTCACCGGCTATGCCCCGCTGTGGGAAAACGACATGGACGCCCTGCTGCGCCATGGCGAGCCGTTCGTCCTGCTGTTTGAAGCGGAGCGCAGCGATGAAGCGCACATCGACCGCAAGCGGCGCGGCCTGTGGCTCAAGCATAACAAGGTGGCGCTGGCCGCCCTTTGCCGTGGACTGGTGTCGGTCGAGGCGGACGCGGAGCAGCGTGCGCGCCTGCAGGCGATGGCGGCCGGCGCCATGAAAGCCTTCGGCATCCTGCAGGAAGTGGCCGCCACGCGCGAACAGGCCGAAGCGCTGATGGTGTGGCTGCTGGGCAGCGGCCAGATGGCGCGGCCGCGCGCGGCGGACGTGTGGTAAGTGATTGATTGAATGAGTGAGTCAGGCTGCCCTGCGTACCGCGCTTCTGGCGGGGATGACGCACACGTCTCCCTCGCTGCTGGTCGCCGTCGTCAGGGCGATGCCATATAGCGCGGCCAGCGCGGGCACGGCGCCGGCATCGCTGGCGATATCGCCCACCAGCTGGCCCGAACGCACCAGCAGCAGCCGCTCGAAGCCCAGCAAGGCGTGATTGATGTCGTGCAGGATGGCGACGACGGCATGGCCGCGCGCGGCGCAAAACTGCCGCAGGCTGTCGAGCAAATCGAACTGCAGGCCGGGATCGAGCGCCGCCAGCGGTTCGTCGACGAGTATCAAGCCATTCTGCACATCCCACATCTGCGCGAAGATGCGCGCCAGCTGCACCCTGGCCTGCTCGCCTCCGGACAGGGTGTCCAGGCGCCGCCCCAGCAGATGCTCGGCGTGCGCCAGGGCGGCCGCCTGCTGCACGATACGCCCCAGCTGCGGGTCGTGCAGGCGCGCCACCCGCCCCAGGCCGATCACCAGTTCGCACGGCAGCCCGAAGGCCACGTTCGAACCTTGCGGCAGGACGGCGCGGCGCAGGGCCAGTTCCGCCAGCGGCCACTGCGCCAGCGGCCGGCCGGCGAAGACCACCTGGCCCGACTGCGGATGCAGTTCGCGCGCCATCAGTTTGAGCAGGGTCGACTTGCCGGCGCCGCTGGGGCCGAGGATGGCGACGCGCTCGCCGGGTGCCACCTGCAGATTGAACGGGCCGAAATACTGCTGGCCCAGTTGCGTGGTGGCGAAGGAGAGTTCCAGCAGGGGCGTCATGCGCATCCTTTCAGGCGGTGCCGTGGCGGAAGCGCCGCAACAGCATCAGGAAAAATGGCCCGCCCAGCAAGGCCGTAAAAATGCCGACGGGGACTTCCGCGGGAATGGCGACCGTGCGCGCCAGGGTGTCGGCCAACAGCAGCAGCAAGCCTCCCATCAGCATCGCCAGCGGCAGCACCTTGCGCTGGTCCGCCCCCAGCCAGGTGCGCACCAGGTGCGGCGCGATCAGGCCGATGAAGCCGATGCCGCCGCACCAGGCGACGGCAAACCCCGTCAGCACGGCCACCAGCACGATCACCTGCGTGCGCAAGCGGCCCATGTCGACGCCCACGTGCAGCGCCTGCGCCTCGCCCAGCGCCAGCGCGTTCAGGGAGCGCATCAGGAAGCGCGTGGCCCACAGCGCGCCCGCCAGCACCAGCAGCAAAGCGGCCACCTGGCGCCAGCTGCCGGCCGACTGCGAACCGAGGGTCCAGAAAGTCAGGGTGCGCAATTGATCGTCGCTGGCCAGGTAGATGCACAGGCCCATGACGGCCACCGTGATGGCGTTCAGCGCCACACCCGTCAGCAGCAGGCCGACGATGGAACCGGGCGTGGCCCAGCGGGCGACCCGGTCGAGCAGCACGCAAATGAGCATGGCGCCCGCAAACGCGGCGGCCGGCAGCAGCCACACGCGCAGCTCGGGCGCCACGTGCAGGCTGGCCGTGAAAACGATGGTGGCCGCGCCCGCGCAGGCGGCGCCGCTGCTCACGCCCAGCAGGCCCGGATCGGCCAGCGGATTGCGGAACAGCCCTTGCGTCAGGCCGCCGGCCAGCGCCAGCGCGGCGCCGATCAGGGCAGCGAACAGCGCGCGCGGCAAACGGATATGCCACAGCACGTACGCGCCGCCGGACAGCGCCTCGTCGCCCGCTTGAAACGGCGCCAGCCAGTCGGCCAGGGTCACGGGCACGGCGCCCGCCTGCACGGCGACGAGCAAGCCGCCAGCGAGTGCGGCGGCCAGCAGCCCGCCCGCGCCCCAGCAAGGCCAGCGCCAGGGCGCGGCGGAGACCAGGGAGGCCACGTTCATGCGGCCATGGCTTTGGCGAAAGCGGCGTCGAGTTCCGCCAGCGCCTGCGGCATGCGCGGGCCAAAGCCCAGCAGCAGCATGGCTTCCTGCGAGACGATGCGGTGCTTGCGCCCGGCCGGCGTCTGCGCCAGGCCTGGCAGTTTCAAGATGCCATCCACGCCGCCCGAAGCCTTCAAACCCTGGTCGGTGACGAGCACGATGTCGGGCCGCGCGGCGATCACGGCTTCCGGCGTCAGCGGCTTGTAGCCGGCGAATCCGCCCTGCCCGCCCATCACGTTGACGGCGCCCGCATACGCGAGCATGGCGTCGGCGCCCGTCTCGCGCCCGCCCACCATCACCTGGTTCGGCGCATGGGCGAGGATGAACAGCACGCGCACGGGCGCATGCTGGCGCTGCTGCACCTTGGCCAGGGCGCCGCTCCACTGCTGCTGCAGGCTTTGCGCCAGGCGCGCGGCGGGCTCGGGGCGGCCCGTAATCCGGCCCACCTGTTTTACCCGTTCGAGCAAGCCTTCGAATTGGTTGTTCGCGCTGAGCACCGCCACCGGCACGCCCGCCTCGCGCACCTGGCGCAGCACCGCTTGCGGCCCCGCTTCCTCGGTGGCGATCAGCTGCGTGGGCGCCAGCGACAGCACGCCTTCGGCCGACAAGGTGCGCGCATAGCCCACCTGCGGCAGCTGCTGCGCCACGGCCGGATACAGCGACGTCGTATCGACGCCCACCAGTTCGCCCTGCGCCTCGAGCGCGTAGACGATTTCCGTCAGCGCGCCGCCCACGCTGACGATGCGCCGCGCCTTGGCCAGCGGCTTGGCCGCGTCGGTCACTGCCGCCAGCACCTGCATCGGTGCGGCCAGGGCCAGCGCTCCCGCCCCCATTTTTTTCAGCGCGATGCGGCGCGCCACGCTGGCGGCGATCATGCGGCGCATAGTTCGCCCTCCCGCGCCACCCTGTCGACGATATGGCGCCATTCACACAATTCATGCACGCCCGGCTTGCGTTCGCCGAAGAACATGACGATGGTCTCGCCCTTCGCATCGAACAGTTCCACGGACGTCACCAGGCCGTCGACGGTCGGCTTTTTCACCACCCAGGCGCTGGCGATATGGTCTTCGCGCAAATGCAGGTTGAAGCGCTGGTCGAGGACATTGATCCACGGCCCCATTACGGCGATCTTGTGCACGGGACCCGAGTGGATCTGGATCATGCCCGCATTGCCGACGAAGGCCATGATGGACACTTTTTCCAGCGCGGCATCGTTGAGCAGGTCGAGCACGCAGGATTTGTCGATCTGCTGCACGAAGCGCGCTTCGGCCAGGCGCAGGCCCTGCAGGCGCGAGACCGCATATTTTTTCAGCAAAGTGAAAAATTCATGCGTGTCGCGCAAGTCGGCCCAGGCGGCGCGAAAGCCGGCCACGTCGATCTGCGCATCGAGCAGTTCGGCCGGCGCCGGCGGCGGCGCCGTCACGGCGATGCCGGCCGCCTGGTCCGCGTCGGCAAAGCGCGTCACCAGCGCGTCGTAGGCGGCCAGGTCGCTTTGCGGCTTGAGGAAAATCTTGTGCACGGCGTGGCCGGCCGCATCGAAAAATTGCAGGCTGCGCTGCACCTCGTGCTCGCCCAGCTCGCGCACGGCAAAGCCATGCGCCCACTGGCGGTAAAACACGCGCAAGTCGATGTCGCCACCGAGCACCAGGCCCACATGGTTGTTGTGACTGGCTTTTCGGTAGACGCCCGTCTTTTCATGCACGCACGAGGCGTTGCGCGTCAGCGCCATGACTTCGCCCAGCGGCTCCAGCGCGGCGATGATGGCGGGCCAGTCGGCCTGCAGGCGCTCGGCGCCCAGCAAGGCGCCATCGGCCAGCGACAGGCCCGCATGCGCAGCGATCAGCTCGCCTTCGGCTATGCCCAGTTCCTCGGCGATGTCGCGGTGGCGGGCCTTCTTTTCGCGGCGCAGGCGGGCAAATTCACTGGCGACCAGCTCGGTATTGCAAATGGGGAACGTGCTCGACACGGTGTCTCCTTTCAAGGCGAACACTGGCTGGCATGGGCTGGCTGGTGGTGGGGGAATCTTGACATCGATTATAAATGAGAATCATTCGCAATCAAGTCTTATTTGTGTGCGCATAAAAAAAGCGCCGCGACAGGAAACCCGTCGCGGCGCCAAAGGAGACCGATCGAGACAACCGATCAGTTCGGGAAAAACAGGGTCAGGCGCTGGCCTGCACGCCCGGCATGGCCGCCGCCTTGGGCGCGGGCCGCTGCGCCAGCAAGACGACGGCGGCCAGCACCATGGCGCCGCCCAGCAACTGCGTGCCGCTGACGGATTCCTTCAGCAAGGTCACGCCGAACGCCATCGTGATGACGGGTTCAAACGTGGAAATGATGGACGCCTTGGCCGCGCCGATCTGCGCCACGCCGGCAAAGAAGGCGGCGATCGCGATGGCCGTCGAGAACAGGGCGATGGCGCTGACGGCCAGCCAGCCCGTCGCCGTGCCCGGCAAGGAAACGCCTTGCCACAGCGCAATTGCACTGTTCGACAGCCCGGCCGTGCCCAAAATCACCACGCAAGCGGCCAATGGGTGAATATTCTCGCGGCTTTTCGACAGGCTGTTGCCAAACAGGATGTACACGGCGTACACGCCGGCCGCCATCAGGGCCAGGGCGATGCCGATGGGCTGGCCCTGCAGCTTGCCGCCCAGGGTGATGGCCATGCCGGCAATGGCCAGCGCCATCAGCACCAGCATGCGCCGGTCCAGCTTTTCCCAGCCCAGGGCCAGCGCGAGGATGGTGACCAGCACGGGATACACATACAGCAACATGCCGCACAGGCCGCTGCTGGCATACATGAGGGCATTGAAATAGCCTTGCGACTGGGCCGTGTACATCAGGCCCATCAGCATGTAGCCGGCCAGCAGGCGGCCACGCGGCAAACGCCAGCCGCCCAGCCACACGAGCGGCAGCAGCAGCATGGCGGCGATGACGAAACGCAAGGCCAGCATGGTCGACGGGTTGACCCCGGACGCATAGGCCGCCTTGGCAAACACGGCGGAACTGCCGAAACCGGCGGCCGACAGCAACACCAGCGCAACGGCGCGGCGATCAGACATGACTAAACCTCTTTGAGTACGCCAGGGCAAACCTGCTGCGCGTCGCGCTTTGCGGCCGGCGATGCTCACCGTACTGAAGTACGATTGCGCTTCTCAGCCACAAATCACTGCCGCTCGCGACGGTTTTCCCAGGCGTTGTAAATATTAATGCCAAGCAAGGCTGGAAGATGATGCATGCGTGAATCCTGTTGCGGGTCGTTTCACGCATGAGCGGCATCATATTCGCTTGCGCAAAATGAAACAAACCAATATTCTTCACGGATAGGCCGAATATTACTGAGGCTCAATTCTCTTAAGAACGCCATGTCACGTCCCTTGCCACCGCTCGCCGCCCTGCACGCCTTCGAGGCGGCCGCCCGCCATGAAGGTTTCCAGCGCGCGGGCGAAGAATTGCATGTCTCTGCCGGCGCCATCGGCCACCACGTCAAACAGCTGGAAGCGTGGCTCGGCATCGTGCTGTTCCAGCGCCTGCCGCGCGGCGTGGTGCTCACCAGCGCCGGCCAGCGCTATGCGGCCTCGCTGGGGCCGATACTCAACCAGCTGGCCGACGTCTCCGAGCAGGCGCGGCGCCAGGGCGACGACAAGGTGGTGACGGTGACGGCCACCAGCTCGCTCGTCTCGCGCTGGCTGATGCCGCGCCTGGGCCGGCTGCGCGACCGCTACCCGCAGATCGAACTGCGCGTGCTGGCGTCCATGCACCCGGTCGACCTGGCGCGCGATGGCGTGGACGTGGCCATCCGCCTGGGACCGGGCCGCTATCCGGGCCTCAAAGTGGATTTATTGATGGAGGAGTGGTTTTCCGCCGTCTGCAGCCCCGATTTCCGCGCCAACGCGGCCAGCCTGCGCCAGCCGGCCGACCTGCTGCGCTATCCGCTGCTGCACGACGAGCCGGAAGTGCACCTGCCCGGCGAAATCGACTGGACGCGCTGGCTGCACAGCTGCGGCGTGCATTACAGCGGCAATAGCGGCAACAGCGGCGCGCGCTTTTCGCACACGTATTTATGCCTGGACGCAGCCGCCAGCGGCCAGGGCGTGGCCATTGCCGCCAGTCCCCTGATCGGCGACGACCTGCGCTCGGGCCGCCTGGTGCGCGTGTTCGAACACGCGGTGCGCGGCCCCCACTGCTATTATCTGCTGCGTTCGCCCCAGGCGGAAACGCGGCCCCTCGTGCACGCGTTTTGCGAATGGCTGATCGCCGAAGCGCGCGCCGACCAGGAAACCGTCTGGCCTACCGTGGAGACAGCATGACGATACACGAACTGGCGCGCAGCGCCGACTATATTGTCCAGCACGAATACGAACAGGCCAGGGTGAAGGCCGCCGATGGGCGTCACGCCAGCCTGGGCGAATTCTATGGCGACCCGGCCGTGGCCTTGATCGACGTCAATGAGCAATGGTGCGCCGTGGCGGGCGAGGGATTGGTGCTGTGCCGGCTGGGGGAAAAATTCGGCCTATGCCAGGCATATTATCGCCAGCCAGGCGAAACCGTGTGGATCACGGACTTGCGGCAAACGGGAGCGTTTGCGCTGGAGTGGCGGGGTGAGGATGGGGCTTGGCACAGCCTTGCCTTTGAGGCGGCTGTGTCGGGTTACGCGCCAAGGCGCTAACCCGACCTACGCCGACCTGCGCCAGCGGTTGCAATGCCCCGTAGGTCGGCTTAGCGCGCAGCGCGTAAGCCGACAACACCATTACAATTTAATGAAATGCTCACGGTAGTACTTGAGCTCTTCGATCGACTCGAGGATATCGGCCAGGGCCGTATGCTTCTGGTGTTTCTTGAAACCGGTGGCGATTTCCGGCTTCCAGCGCTTGCACAGCTCTTTCAATGTCGATACATCAACATTGCGATAGTGGAAGAACGCTTCCAGCTTCGGCATGCCGCGCACCATGAAGCGGCGGTCCTGGCCGATGGTGTTGCCGCACATGGGCGACTTGCCGGCAGGCACGTATTTCTTCAGGAATGCGATCAGTTCCGCTTCCGCCTGGGCTTCCGTCACGGTCGACGCTTTCACCTTGTCGATCAGGCCCGAGCGGCCGTGCGTGCCCTTGTTCCAGGCGTCCATCTTGTTCAGGGTTTCATCCGACTGGTGAATCACGAACACGGGGCCTTCGGCCAACAGGTTCAAGTGCATGTCCGTCACCACCACCGCCACTTCGATGATGCGGTCGGTATCAGGCTCCAGGCCCGTCATTTCCATGTCGACCCAGACCAGGTTCATTTCGTTGGGACGTGCGGGCACGGCGGGTGCGGGGGTGGATGCAGCTAA
Organism: Janthinobacterium sp. BJB304; assembly: GCF_002735765.1. Classification (NCBI taxonomy): domain Bacteria; kingdom Pseudomonadati; phylum Pseudomonadota; class Betaproteobacteria; order Burkholderiales; family Oxalobacteraceae; genus Janthinobacterium; species Janthinobacterium sp. BJB304. The sequence goes on along the minus strand of NZ_PDZN01000035.1, from coordinate 22,997 downwards.
GTCGGTCGCTTGTGACATAATTCTCTCTTGGCCTAATCAAACTAAATAATCAGCCATTTTCTCACAGGCACAGAATGTATTCACTCGCGTTTTCGATTTTGTTTGTATCCGTCCTCGTTTTGACCCTGGCCGTGCGCTTCTGGCTCGCTTCGCGGCAGATCCGCCACGTGCTGGCGCACCGCGCGGCAGTCCCGCCCGAATTCGCGGAAAAAATCCCCTTGGCCGCGCACCAGAAAGCGGCCGACTATACGGTGGCCAAGACCAAGTTCGGCCTGCTGACCTTGCTGGTCAACTATGCCGTGCTGATCGGTTTTACCCTGCTGGGCGGCCTGCAATGGCTGGCGCTGCACCTGAATGAATGGATGGGAGCGGGTTCGCCCATGCTGTACCAGATCGGCCTGATCGCCGCCTTTGCCGTCATTTCGGGCCTGATCGACCTGCCCTTCGATTACTACCGCCAGTTTGTGCTGGAACAACGCTTCGGCTTCAATACCATGGCGCGCAAGCTGTTCTTCACGGACATGCTCAAGGGCGTGGGCCTGGGCGCGGCCATCGGCTTGCCGCTGATCTGGGTCGTGCTGACCCTGATGGCCAAGTCGGGCGGCCTGTGGTGGCTGTACGCGTGGTTCGTCTGGAGCGGCTTCCAGCTGCTGATGATGGTGCTGTTTCCCACCGTCATCGCGCCCCTGTTCAACAAATTCACGCCGCTGGCCGACGAAGCGCTGAAAAACCGCATCGAAGGCTTGATGCAGCGCGTGGGCTTCGCCTCGAAAGGCTTGTTCGTCATGGACGGCTCGAAGCGCAGCGCCCACGGCAATGCGTATTTCTCGGGCTTTGGCGCCAACAAGCGCATCGTCTTCTTCGACACCCTCCTGTCGCGCCTAGCGCCGCAGGAGATCGAAGCCGTGCTGGCGCATGAACTGGGCCACTTCAAGCTCAAGCACATCGTCAAGCGCATCGCCATGATGTTCGTCATCTCGCTGGGCTTTCTGGCGCTGCTGGGCTTCCTGAAAACGCAGCCATGGTTCTATGCGGGCCTGGGCGTCGACCCTGTCGCGCTGGCCTTGACGGGCCAGCCGACGGACGCGCTGGCCCTGCTGTTGTTCATGCTGGCCTTGCCCGTCTTCACCTTCCTGCTGGGACCCTTGACCTCGCTCAGCTCGCGCAAGCACGAATTCGAAGCCGACGCCTTCGCCGCCACGCACACGCAGGCGGACGACCTGGTCTCGGCCCTCGTAAAAATGTATGAAGACAATGCGTCGACCCTGACGCCCGACCCGCTGCACTCGGCCTTTTACGATAGCCACCCGCCGGCCAGCGTGCGCATCCGCCACCTGAAAGGGGCTACGACATGAATACGCCATCGACGAATACGCCATCGACCTCGCACGACCTGGCCCAACTGAACTGCGCGCCACGCCAGCACGCGCTGGGCGACACCGGCGTCGCTACCCTCCACGCGCTGCTGCCGCAATGGACAGTACAAAATGGCAAGCTGTGCCGCGACTTCGGCTTCAAGAATTACTACCAGACCCTGGCGTTCGTGAACGCCCTGGCTTATATGACCCATATGCAAGACCACCATCCGGAGCTCATCATTACTTACAAAACCTGCGCCGTGCGCTACGACACGCACTCGGTCAACCAGGGCGCCGGCGGCCTGTCCGAAAACGACTTCATCTGCGCCGCCAAGGCCGACCTCATTTACCAGAGCAGCCAGGTGGCCCCATGAGCGAAGGCAAGTTGACGGGCGTCATCATCGCCGCCCACGGCCGCCATTACCTGGCCGACGTGGACGGCGCCAAGCTGCAATGCGTAACGCGCGGCAAGAAAACCAATGTGGCCGTGGGCGACATCGTGCACATGACGCGCACCTCGAACGACCAGGCCGTCATCGACCGCATCGAGGAACGCAAGACCCTGCTGTACCGCTCGGACCAGTACAAATCGAAGCTGCTGGCGGCCAATTTGACGCAGCTGTTCATCGTCGTGGCGACGGAACCGGGCTTTGCCGACGACCTGATCTCGCGCTCGCTGGTGGCGGCCGACGCGGCCGGCATCGAGGCGCGCATCATCCTGAATAAAACGGACGTGACCGCTTCGCTGGAACGGGCCCGCGAACGCCTGCTGCCGTATTCCTCGATGGGCTATCCCGTCGATGAAGTGTCGGCGCGCGCCGAACCCGAGCACGCCGTGGCCACCCTGGCGCCGCTGCTGGCGGGCCAGTCGTCGATCCTGATCGGCCAGTCGGGCATGGGCAAGTCATCCTTGATCAACCTGCTGGTGCCGGACGCCGACATCGCCGTGCGCGAAATCTCGGCCGCGCTCGACACGGGCAAGCACACGACGACCTTTACGCGCCTGTACAAGCTCGACGAACTGGGCCCGAACAGTTCCATCATCGACTCGCCCGGCTTCCAGGAATTCGGCCTGTATCACCTGTCCGAAGGCATGCTCGAGCGCGCCTTCCGCGAATTCCAGCCCTACCTGGGCGGCTGCAAGTTCTATAACTGCCGCCACCTGATCGAGCCGCAATGCGCCATCCTGCAAGCCTTGTCGGAAGGCAAGATCGCCAAGATGCGCCATACCCTGTATGGCCAGCTGCTGCACGAATCGGCGCAGACGCTGTATTAAGCAAATGCCGCAGCACAAATAAAGCCACAACAAAACCTCGGCCGGCAAAATTTAATTTTGCGGCCGAGCTTGCTTTTCGACTTTAATCCCAAAACCGTTCATCCGCCGTTTTAGGCATTTCAGCGCGTCAAACCTGCCGCCCGTCGCCTGCCGCTGGCGATGGCCAGGCGCGTTTGCTAACTTGACACCAGTCGCTGCCGGAAACCCGCCAGCGACCACACGATCTAACTACTCTCCATCCTGCCATCCTGATCGAAGGTGAATGTCATGCTGACCAAACGCTTACTCCCCCTCCTCGTCGCTATCTTTGCCGTTGCCGGCGGCACAGCCCAGGCCCAAACCGCGATGACGCCGCAAGCCGCAGACAGCGTGCGCGTCACCTCTGGCACCTACTATCACGTCACGGCACAGGAAGCCTTAGACATCGAGCAGCAATACCGCCTGTCGAATGGACAACGGCTGGAAGTCCGGCAGCAGGACACCCATTTCTTTGGCCGCCTGATCGACGACAGGGAATTGCATGCAAAGCCCAGCGTGGAAATCTATCCCACCGGGCCGGGCCAGTTTGTCAGCAAAAAGGGCTCGACCTTCGTTTTCAGCAATACGGGCGAGCGCGTGGTGATCGACGACGCCCAGTTCCTGCCCGGCTTGCGCATGCCTGCCGACATGCGCAGCGCCAGCACCATGGACGGCAGCGCCCGCATCCGCCTCGTGTCACGCTAGACGCCTGCGGCCGGCCGTAGCACGGCCGGAGAAACGCCCTGTCGTGGCGGCCGGGCGGGACGCACAATTCTGCCCTGCACACTGAACAATTCCCCTGAATGCAGCTTACAATGCGATGACGCATGGCCTGTGCGGTCGCAGGCTGGCGCCACTGTTTGCGGGGAGAATGCTTGAATGGAAATGTTCGCGCTCGAACATGACGTAGCGCAGTGGGAAAGCGCATTGCTGCCGTTGCGCGGCGCCGGGCGCGTACCGCTGCTGCTGTTGCTGGCATGGCATTTGCGCCAGCGCAACTGCGCACAGGCTCTGCACCATGCAGCCGAAGCGGCAGCCTTGTTGCCCCACGTCCAACTGCCGCCCCCCGCCTTGGCCAGCGCCCAAGCGCGTCTGCAACTGGTGCAGGCAGAAGTGGCATGGCTGCAAGGCGCACTCGATGCGGCCGAAAGCCTGGCCATGGCGGCGCACGCCATCCTGTGCGCACATGGCGACGGCGCCGGCTGCGCCGACGCCCACTGGCTGCTGTCCTCGATCGCCGTCGACCGGGGCGACCATGCCCGCTGCGACGCCGAACTGCTGGCTGCGGCGCAGCAAGCGCGTAGCGCCGGCGATGCGATACGCGCCGGCCTGGCCGACGCGGCCACGGCGCGCTGGGCCGTCTTGCACGACGCGCCGGCCGCCCAGGTCCGATGGGGCGGCCACTTCCAGACCGACGGCGCCAGCGGCAAGCTGGCCGCGCCGCTGGCCGCCTGGGTGCACGACTTTCGCGGCTTGCTGGCGCACACCTCGCGCGACCTGGGCACGGCCGCCGGCCACTACATGCAAAGCTATGAGGCGGCCCTGGAAAGCGGCCAGCTGCGCGGCGCGATCACGGCCGCCATCAATATCGGCGACTGCTTCTCAAGCCTCAACGACAACGAATCGGCCCTCGAATGGATGCAGTGCGCGCTGGACCTGGCGCGCCCCACCGGCTGGCCGCGCAGCATCGGCGCCTGCCAGACGCATACGGCCGAGACCATGCGCAAGCTGGGGCGCCTGGCCGACGCCGAAACACTGCTGCGCGATGCGCTGCACATCCTGGCCCCCGTGGCGGGCGCGCGCACCTATGCCAACGCCCTGTTCCACCTGGGCGAACTGAGCCTGGACAAGGGCGACTACGACACGGCGCTCGACGCCTTCAGCCGCCTGGCGCAGCGCGCCGAAGCGCTGGGCCAGGCCGATTTCCGCAGCTTGGCGCAGCGCGGCAGCGCCCACGCGCTGTCTTACCTGGACCGCCCGGACGAAGCGCTGCAGGCGGCCGAACGGGCTTGCCAGCTGGCCACCGCGCAGGGCGACGCCATGCACCAGGTGGCGGCGCTGCGCGTTTTGTCCATGCTGCATGCGCGCCACGACTTGCCGCCGCCCGCAGGCATGCAGGAACGCAATCCCGCCCTGCATTTCCTGCACCAGGCACTGCAGGTGGCCGACTCCATCGAAGGCTATGTGCCGCCGGGCGAACTGCTCGATGCGCTGGCACGCGAGTACGCGCATGCGGGCGACTATGCGCGCGCCTACGATATCGCCCTCGATGCGGGCGTGGCGCGCGAAAAAAGCCACACCCAGCAGGCGAGCAACCGCGCCACCGCCATGCAGGTTTACCACCAGACGGAACATGCGCGTTCGGAAGGCTATCACCACCGCGAACTGGCCGCCTCCGAAGCGCGCCGCGCCGAAGTATTGCAGCAGACCAGCGAGACCCTGGAGCGGCTGTCGGCCATCGGCCAGGAAATCACCACCCACCTCGACGCCAGCGCCGTGTTTCAGGTCTTGGACCGCCACGTGCATGCCTTGCTGCCAGTCAACACCTTCGCCGTCTACATGCTCGATGCGGCGGGCACGGCGCTGCGCCGCGCGCACGGCATGGAGGCGGGCCGGCCCCTGTCCGACAACGCCATTCCACTGAGCAACCCGCGCGCCTACTCCGTGCGCTGCCTGCTGGGCCGGCGCGAAGTGTATATCGACCAGGTGCCGCCCAAGCGCCACGCCTACACCGTGCCCGGCACGCTGCATAACCAGAGCGTGCTGTACGTGCCCTTGACGGTGGGCGAACGCGTGCTGGGCGTGATGACGGTGCAGGCTTGCCATGCCCATGCCTACGGCGAACGCGAACGCCTGATCTTCCGCACCCTGTGCGCGTATGGCGCCATCGCGCTCGACAATGCCAGCGCCTACCGGCAACTGCAAGACGCCCAGGCGCAACTGGTATCGCAGGAAAAACTGGCCGCCCTGGGTTCCTTGATGGCCGGCGTGGCGCATGAACTGAATACCCCGATCGGCAACAGTTTATTGATCGCCAGCACCATGCAGCAAAAAACGGAAGACGTGGAACGCCTGATGAACGGTCCTGGGCTGCGCCGCTCGGACCTGGCCGCCTACATCGAGGATGCGGGCAAGGCGTCGGCGCTGGTGATGCGCGGCCTGCACAGCGCGGCCGACCTGGTCAACAGTTTCAAGCAGGTGGCCGTCGACCGCACCACCGAGCAGCGGCGCCAGTTCGACCTGCAACAGGTGAGCAATGAAATCATCGCCACCGTCATGAACCGCATCCGCAGCTCGGGCCACCGCATCGAGACGGATATCGCGTTCGGCATCTCGCTGGACAGCTATCCGGGCCCGTTCGGCCAGGTGATCACCAATCTGATCAACAACGCCCTGCTGCACGCCTTCGCTCCCGCGCCCAACGACGGCGCCGCCGGCAAGGGCTGCATGCGTTTGTCCGCCGCGCCCGATGGCGCGCGCGTGCGGATCGTCTTCGCCGACAATGGCGGCGGCATCGCCGAACAGCATTTGTCGCGCATCTTCGACCCTTTCTTTACCACCAAGCTGGGCCAGGGCGGCAGCGGCCTCGGTTTGTCGATCAGCTACAACATCGTCACGGCCCTGCTGGGCGGCACCATCCAGGTGGCCAGCAGCCCCGCCGGCACGCATTTCACGCTGGACTTGCCCCTGGTGGCGCCGCAGATCGATGCGGCCAGCCCGGCCAGCATCTATTGATGGCAGCAAGACCGTGGCTGGACGCGGATACTTGTCTACACAAGTACCCGTCCGGCCAGTCTTTCCAATCTAAAAGCAAAACCCTTATAATTGAATGGCTGAAGTCCCTGCCATTGCATGATTTACAACTTGGCAAACCGCATCGACCCGCGCGACAAACAGGCGCGGGCACCGATCAACACAGCAGCGCGCCGGGCGAGGCAGTCATCAGACGAGATGTTGTACGCTGATGCAACCCGGCGGGAAAGGCACGCCGCCGGCGGCCTGCGCATCTTCAAGTGGTCATTATGTCGACAAAAAAACCGATCAAGCACTACCTCCAGTTCTCCGATTTCACGTTGGAAGAGTATGAATATGTGATCGAACGCGCCCATCTGATCAAGCGCAAGTTCAAGAATTACGAAATCTACCATCCACTGATCGACCGCACCCTGGTGATGGTCTTTGAAAAGAACTCCACCCGCACGCGATTGTCGTTCGAAGCCGGCATGCACCAGCTGGGCGGCGCCGCCATCTACCTGAACACGCGCGACTCCCAGCTGGGCCGCGGCGAGCCGGTGGAAGACGCGGGCCAGGTCATGTCGCGCATGTGCGACATCATCATGGTGCGTACCTTCGGCCAGGAAATCATCGAGCGTTTCGCCGCCAATTCGCGCGTGCCGGTGATCAATGGCCTGACCAATGAACACCACCCGTGCCAGGTCTTTGCCGATATCTTCACCTACATCGAACACCGCGGCTCGATCGCCGGCAAGGTCGTCGCCTGGATCGGCGACGCCAACAACATGCTGTACTCGTGGCTGCAGGCGGCCGAAGTGTTCGGCTTCCACGTCAACGTATCGACGCCGAAGGGCTACGACATCGACCTGTCGCAAGTCAAGACCGAGCGCTACACTTTCTTTGCCAACCCGTCCGACGCCTGCGAAGGCGCGCACCTGGTCAACACGGACGTGTGGACCAGCATGGGTTACGAGGCGGAAAACGCGGCCCGTATCGCCGCCTTCGACGGCTGGATCGTCGATGGCGCGAAGATGGCCCGCGCCGCGCCCGACGCGCTGTTCATGCACTGCCTGCCCGCCCACCGCGGCGAGGAAGTGGCCGCCGAAGTGATCGACGGCCCCCAATCGGTCGTGTGGGACGAGGCGGAAAACCGCTTGCACGTGCAAAAAGCGCTGATCGAATACCTGTTACTCGGTAAAATCCAATAATTCGCCCGGCACTGCATAAAAAAACCTGGCAGCATCGCAATACATACATCGACAACGACAACTGGAAGCAATATGAGCGACATTAAAAAAGTAGTCCTGGCCTATTCCGGCGGACTCGACACCTCCGTCATCCTGAAATGGCTGCAAGATAACTACCAGTGCGAAATCGTCACCTTCACGGCCGACCTGGGCCAGGGCGAAGAACTGGAACCGGCGCGCGCCAAGGCCATCAAATTCGGCATCAAGCCGGAAAACATCCATATCGAAGACGTGCGCGAAGAATTCGTGCGCGATTTCGTCTTCCCGATGTTCCGCGCCAACACCGTGTATGAAGGCGAATACCTGCTGGGCACCTCGATCGCCCGTCCGCTGATCGCCAAGCGCCTGATCGAAATCGCCAACGCCACGGGCGCCGACGCCATCTCGCACGGCGCGACCGGCAAGGGCAATGACCAGGTGCGTTTCGAACTGGGCGCCTACGCCCTGAAGCCAGGCGTGAAGATCATCGCCCCATGGCGCGAGTGGGATCTGCTGTCGCGCGAAAAACTGCTGAAGTACGCGGAAGACGCCGGCATCGAAATCGACATGAAGCACAAGAACGGCGGCGCGCCGTACTCGATGGATGCCAACTTGCTGCACATCAGCTTTGAAGGCCGCCACCTGGAAAACCCGAGCGCCGAAGCGGAAGAAACCATGTGGCGCTGGACCGTCAGCCCTGAAAAGGCGCCGGACGAAGCGGAATACCTGGACATCGAATACGAAAAAGGCGACATCGTCGCCATCAACGGCGTGCGCATGTCGCCCGCCACCGTGCTGGCCGAACTGAACAAGGTTGGCGGCAAGCATGGCGTCGGACGCCTGGACCTGGTGGAAAACCGCTACGTCGGCATGAAGTCGCGCGGCTGCTATGAAACCCCGGGCGGCACCATCATGCTCAAGGCCCACCGCGCCATCGAATCGATCACCCTGGACCGCGAAGTGGCCCACCTGAAAGATGACCTGATGCCGCGCTACGCATCGATGATCTACAACGGCTACTGGTGGGCGCCCGAGCGCGTTGCCCTGCAAACCCTGATCGACCACACGCAGGAAACCGTGAACGGCTGGGTACGCATCAAGCTGTACAAGGGCAATGTCATCGTCGTTTCCCGCGATTCGAAGACCGATTCGCTGTTCGACATGAACATCGCCACCTTCGACGAAGACGGCGGCGCCTACAACCAGGCCGATGCCGGCGGCTTCATCAAGCTGAACGCCTTGCGCATGCGCATCGCCGCCATCGCCCGCGAAAAACGCGGCCAGAAGTAATTGCCGGGAGGCACCGCCTCCCGTCCCGCCAAAAGCCGCCCACGGGCGGCTTTTTTGCGTTTGAAACGCACTCGGCCGCGATTTACGGCCCTGCGCGCGCCCGGATCACCCCCATTTTGCTGTCCGCATGGCAAAATGCTACAGTGCAATTTAGAGCACCTAACATAACCTACTGCGCGTCGCGATTTGCGGCCTGCGATGTTCACTGTGCATGCGCACAGTTGCGCTTCTCAGCCGCAACTCGCTGCCGCTCGCTACGGTTCTGTTAGGCGCTCTTAGTCGAAAACTTCCCGCTTCCGGAGCCACCATGTTCAAAGACCTGAGTATCAAGAATAAACTGTACCTGGGCTTCGGCTCCATCGTGGCCATCATCCTGATCCTGCTGGGCGTGGCCTACAACAGCTTCTCGCGCCTGTCGGAAGCCAATGCATGGGACCGCCACACGATGGAAGTGCTGGTCGAGATCGACAAGATCCACAATTCCATCCTGCAAATCCAGGTGGAAGTGCGCGGTTTCATCCTGACCGGCAACGAAGCCTCGCTGACGCCGGAAACCGATGAAACGGGGGTGCTGAGCCAGCACACGCAAAAAGCCATCGCCATGACGGTCGACAACAAGCTGCAGTCGGAACGCTTCCGCAAGATCGACCAGCTGACCACCACCTGGGTCAAGGAATGGATCAATCCCCTGATCGAGAAGCGCCGCGTGCTGGGCAATGCCCCGGGCGCCACGGAAGCGGTGGCGCGCACCATGCCGCCAGGCGGCTACCCGGCTGTCGCGCAAGCGAACAAGCTGCTCGACGAGGTGGCGGCGGAAGAATCGCGCCTGCTGGCCGAACGTACGGCCACCACGGCAAAATTGCAGGAAACCATGCTGCTGACCCTGGCCCTGGGCGGCCTGCTGTGCGTGGTGCTGGCGCTGGGCATTTCCTACCTGCTGGGCCGTTCCATCCTCGGCCCGCTGAACAGTCTGACGGACGCCGTCGGGCGCATCGCCGGCGGCGAGCAAAGCGCGCGTGCCGCCATCCTCTCGCGCGACGAACTGGGCAAGGTAACGGAAGAGTTCAACCGCATGGCGCAAACCATCCAGGACAACCAGGCCAACGAATTGGCCGCCACCAACACCTTGCGGGCCAAGGTCGATTCCTTGCTGGAAGTGGTGTCCAAGGCAGCCTCGGGCGACCTGACGGGCAAGGTCGGCATCACGGGCAGCGATGCCATCGGCCAGCTGGGCAATGGCCTGGCGAAGATGTTCGAAAACCTGCGCAGCCTGCTCAACAATGTGCAAAAGGCCGGCATCCAGGTGACGACGTCCGCCACGGAAATCGCCGCCTCGGCGCGCCAGCAGGAAGCCACGGGGATTGAGCAAGCGCAAACGAGCGTGGAAATTCTCAGCACCACCAAGGAAATCTCGGCCAACACGAGCCAGTTGCTCAAAACCATGGAAGACGCCACCGCCGTGGCCGACTACACGACGAATGCGACGGCCGAAGCGCAGAACAACCTCAAACGCATGGATTCGACCATGCAGCACATGGTCTCGGCCACCGATTCCATCAACGCCAAGCTGGCCGCCCTGTCGGAAAAAGCCAGCAATATCAATAGCGTGCTGATCACCATCACGAAGGTGGCGGACCAGACCAACATCCTGTCGCTGAACGCCGCCATCGAGGCGGAAAAGGCGGGCGAGGCGGGCCGCGGCTTTTCCGTGGTGGCGACGGAAATCCGCCGCCTGGCCGACCAGACGTCCGTCTCCACCTGGGATATCGAACAAATGCTCAAGGAAATGCAGTCGGCCGTGTCCGCCAGCGTGATGGGCATGGATAAATTCTCGGAGGAAATTCGCCGCAGCGTGGGCGAAGTGCGGCAAGTGGCCGAGCAGCTGTCGTCCGTCATGGACCAGGTGCAAAAGCTCACGCCGCAGTTCGATGCCGTGCTGCAAGGCATGCAGTCGCAGGCGATCGGCGCCTCGCAAATCTCCGACACCATGATGCAGCTCAACGATGCCACCCAGCAAACGGTGGAGTCATTAAAAGCCACCAGCGAAGCGGTGCACCAGCTGCAATATGCGGCGGGCGACCTGCAGTCGAGCGTGTCGACCTTCGCCGTCACCATCTGATCCCATGAAAGTGCTGCTCTTTCACATCGGACGCGACCGCTATGGCCTGCCCCTGGCCGGCATCGTGCGCGTGCTGCCGCTGCTGGAGCTGAAACAGTTGCCGCTGACGCCAGACTACGTGGCCGGCCTGATGGACTTGCACGGCACGCCCGTGCCCGTGATCGACCTGTCGCGCCTGGCCGGGCTGCCGCCCGCCGCCGCGCAGTTCGACACGCGCATCGTCATCGTCGACTACCGCGCAACGGGCGGCGGGACGACGCACGCGCTGGGCTTGCTGGCCTCGCAGGTGCGCGGCATCGCCGACATCAACCCGCTCCAGCTTGAGGACAGCGGCGTGGCGACGGCGCCCTTCCTGGGCCAGGTGGCCAGCGACGCCGACGGCATCGTGCAGCTGGTCGAGCTGGATCACCTGCTGCCGCCGGACGTGCGCGCGCTGCTGTTTCAAGACGCGGGCGCGGCATGACGGCGCAAGCCCTGCTGCGCCGCGCGACCGGCCTGTCGGTGTCCAAATCCGTGGCCGAGCGGGCCGTCAATCAGCGCATGGAGCAGACGGGCTTCAGCGATAACGAAGCCTATCTGCAGGCGCTCACGCCGGCCGAAATGACGCAATTGATCGAACTGGTGGTGGTGCCCGAATCGTGGCTGTTCCGCGATCCGCAAGCGTTCTACGCCACCGTCGAACTGGTGCAGGAGCGCTGGGCGCGCGGACGCGCCACGCGCATCCTGTCGATCCCGTGCGCGGGCGGCGAGGAACCGTATTCGATGGCCATGGCGCTGCGCGACGGCGGTGTGCCGAAACAGGCGTTCAGCATCGACGCGTATGACCTGAGCCCCGGCTGCATCGAGCGGGCGCAGGCCGGCGTGTATGGCCGCAACGCCTTCCGCGCGCAGGACGTGGCCTTCCGCGAACGCTATTTCACGCACGTGGCCGACGACGCCTACCGCATCATCGACTCCCTGCGCGACCAGGTGACCTTCAGGCAGGGCAATCTGCTGCAGTTCGATACCGCCAGTTGCAGCAAACATTACGACGTCATCTTCTGCCGCAACCTGCTGATTTACTTCGACAAACCGACCACGCGCGCCGCCATCGCCAACCTGTCCGCCCTGCTGGCCGACGACGGCATGCTGCTGGCCGGCTATGCGGAAGTGCCGTCGTTCTGCCAGAACGGCTTTGCGCCGCTGCAGTTCCGCCAGGCTTTCGCCCTGAAGAAGGAAACAGCGGCGCCGGCCAGTCCCGTGCAAGTGGCGCCGCTGCCTGTCGCGCGTCCCCTGCGCAGCGTGCCGCCCGCGCCAGGGCGCGCTGCAATAGCGCCCCCCTCTTCCGCCGCGCCGGCGGTGCCGCGCACGCGCCCCGTGTCCGTGCCATCGCCCGCGCCGGCAGCGCAAGCCGATTTGCTGGCAGAGGCGCGCCTGCTGGCCGACCGCGGCCAGTTGCGCGAGGCCGGCGACAAATGCCACGCCCACCTGGCGAAAGTGCCCGAGGCGGCGGAAGCGTATTTCATGCTGGGCATCATCAACGAACTGGCCGGCAAGATGGACCTGGCCGACGACTACTGGCGCCGCTGCATCTACCTGCAGCCCGACCACTACGAGGCGCTGTGCCATCTGGCCCTGCTGGCCGAACGCAATGGCAACCATACGGCCGCCGCCACCCTGAAGGCGCGCGCGGCACGCATTTACGAGCGCCGGCAGGCGTCCAACTAAGGGGCAAGCATGACAAATCTCATCGCCACCGAGTCCCCCGCCGCCATCGACGACTGCTGGAACCATATCGGCGTGGTCGGCGACCAGAGCTGCCCCAAGCTGCCAGCCAACGTGCATTGCCGCAACTGCGACGTGTACGCGGGCGCCGCCCGGCGCAACCTGCAGCGGCCCGTGGACGAACACTATCGGCGCGACTGGGCCAGCCACTTCCGCCAGATCGATACGGGCGGCGAAGTGCGCGACAGTTCCGCGCTGGTGTTTCGCATCGGCCGCGAATGGCTGGCGCTGCCCACGCGCGTGTTCGACGCCGTGGCGCCGCAGGCCAGGCCGCACGTGCTGCCGCACCGCAGCGGGCGCGGCCTGGCAGGCATCGTCAATATCGGCGGCAAGCTGTATCCATGCATGTCGCTGGCGCACCTGCTGGGCATCGACGAACAGGGTGCGCCAGCGGCCCGCGGCCGCCACACGTTTGCGCGCCTGCTGCTGCTGCGCTGGGAAGAGCAGGCTTACGCACTGCCCGTGGCCGACCTGCACGGCATCGTGCGCTATGCGTCGGGCGCCGTGCAGGCGCCGGCGGCGACCATCAACAAGGGCCTGTCGCGCTTTTTGTCCGGCGTCATCACCGAGGGCGACATGCGCATCGGCTGCCTCGACACGGCGCTGATCGGCTTTCAACTTGCGAGACTATTACGATGAGCCAGGACCAGCACGGCGACCTGAGTGCCTTTTCCATGCTGGACCTGTTCCGCATGGAGGCGGACAGCCAGACCCAGATTCTCACCGACGGCTTGCTGGCCATGGAGCGCCATGCGGGCGACGCGGCGGCCGTCGAGGCGATGATGCGCGCGGCGCACTCGATCAAGGGCGCCGCCGCCATCGTCGGCCTGCAGGTGGTGGTGCAGCTGGCGCACGGCATGGAAGACAGCTTTGTCGCCGCCCAGCACGGCCGATTGAAGCTGACGCCGGAACGGGTCGACGTGCTGCTGTCGGGCGTCGACCTGATCGTGCAGCTGTCGCGCCTGGACGATGCGGGCGCCGAAGCGTGGCTGGCCGCCAATGCGGCGCAGATCGACCAGACCCTGAACGCCATCGCCGGCATCGCCGACCTGCCCGAATTGCCGGCCCTGCCCTCGTTGCCTGCCTCCGCTCCCGCCCCCTTGCCGCAGGAAACGCCCAATCCGACCGAACTGCAGGCTCCCGTGGCCAGCGGCCTGGCAGGCGAGGAAGCGGAAACGGCCGCGCCTGCGCCGCGTACGGGTGCCGCACCGGCCAAGGCGGCGGCGCAAAACTTCGACAAGCTGCTGTCGCTGGCCAGCGAATCGCGCATCAATGCGCACCAGATGCACCCGTTCGTCGGCGCCCTGCAGCGTTTCAAGCGCAACCAGAGCAGCCTGTTTTCCGCCATCGAGCACCTGCACGAAGCCATTGCCCGCTCGGCCGACCCGGGCCTGATGGAAAAATCCCTGCTGGCGCTGCAAAAGACGCAACCGCTGAAGCAGTTCATGCTCGAGCACATCGCCGACATCGAAACCTATGAGCGGCGCCTGCTGGCCGTCTCGCAAGGCATGGTCGACGAAGTGCTGGCCCTGCGCATGCGCCCTTTCCGCGACGGCATCCATGCGTTTCCGCGCATGGTGCGCGACCTGGCGCGCAGCCTGGGCAAGGAAGTGCAGCTGGAGATCGAAGGCGAGGATACCCTGGTCGACCGCGACATCCTGGCGAAGATCGAAAGCCCGCTGAACCACATGCTGCGCAACGCCATCGACCATGGCATGGAAGGCCCGTACGAGCGCATCGACGCGGGCAAGGAAGCGATGGGCACGATACGCATGGAGGCGCGCCACCGCGCCGGCATGCTGAGCATCGAGATCAGCGACGACGGGCGCGGCGTCGACCTGGAAAAAATCCGCCAGTCCGTCATCGAACGCAAGATGGCCAGCCCCGCCATGGCCGCCGCGCTGTCGCCGGGCGAGCTGCTGGAGTTTTTGTTCCTGCCCGCCTTCAGCCTGAAGGCGACGGCCAATCAATTGTCCGGGCGCGGCGTGGGCCTCGACATCGTGCACGAGACGATACGCCAGCAAAACGGCACGGTGCGCCTGGAATCGGAGCCGGGCCGGGGCTTCCGCGCCCTGATCACCCTGCCGCTGACGCAATCGATCGTGCGCGCGCTGGTGGTCGACGTGCACGGCGAAGCCTATGCCATCCCCATCGTCAAGGTGGAAAGCGTGGTGCGCGTGCCGCAAGCGGCCATCCATACACTGGAAAACAAGCAGTTCTTCGAACTCAAGGGCGAGCATCTGGGCCTGGTGTCGGCGGCGCAGGTGCTGGAACTGGGTGAAGCGGCCAGCCAGGCAGAGGACTTGCCGGTGGTGGTGATCGGGCGCGGCAAGCAAAGCTATGCGCTGGTGGTCGACGCCATCCGCGGCGAGCAAAGCCTGGCCGTGCAGGCCATCGATCCGATCTTCGGCAAGATGCGCGACATTTCCGCCGCCGCCCTGCTCGACGACGGCGAGCCGGTGTTGATCCTCGACGTGCCCGATTTGCTGCTGTCGATCGACAAGCTGCTGCATGAAGGCGGCCTGCACCAGCTGGCGCAGGCGGGCCACGCGCAGCAGCGCCGCGCCAAGCGCATCCTCGTCGTCGACGATTCGCTGACGGTGCGCGAGATGGAGCGCAAGCTGCTGCTGGCGCGCGGTTTCGACGTCGACGTGGCCATCGACGGCATCGACGGCTGGAACGTGGTGCGCAGCGGCGAGTACGACCTGGTGATCACCGACGTGGACATGCCGCGCATGGATGGCATCGAACTGGTCTCGCTGATCAAGAAGGATCTGCACCTGCACAAGCTGCCGGTGATGATCGTCTCGTACAAGGACCGCCCGGAAGACCGCGCGCGCGGCCTGTCCGCCGGCGCCGATTATTATCTGACCAAAGGCAGCTTCCACGACGAGACCTTGCTCGACGCGGTGGCCGACCTGATAGGAGATGCCCGCTTATGAGCTGTCATTCATGAAAATTGCCATTGCCAACGATGTCGCCATGGCCGCCGAGGCCCTGCGCCGGGTGGTCGCCAGTACGCAGGAACACCAGGTGCTGTGGATCGCCCGCACGGGGCTGGAGGCCGTGCGCATGTGCGAGGGCAACCGCCCCGACCTGATCCTGATGGACCTGAACATGCCGGAGATGGATGGCGTGGAAGCGACACGCCTGATCATGGAGCAGAGCCCATGCGCCATCCTGGTCGTCACGGGCCGGCCGCAGGACAATGTCAACCAGGTCTTCCGCGCGCTGGGCGCGGGCGCGCTCGACGTCACGGCCACGCCGGTGCTGCAGGGGGAAGTGGGCGGCGACAGCGAACTGCTGGCCAAGATCAAGACCATCGGCAAGCTGATACGCCACAGCGCCGAAGCGCCGCCGCCGCGCCCGGCGAACGGCAATGGCGGCGAACGGGGCGACGGCCAGGTATCGACCCTGGTCGCCATCGGCGCCTCGACGGGTGGCCCCTCGGCCGTGGCCAAGGTGCTGGCCGGCTGGACGGCGCCGCCCGGCTGCGCCATCGTGGTGGTGCAGCACATCGATGAAACCTTCGCCTCGCACTTCGCCAAATGGCTCGATGACCAGCTCAGCATGCCCGTGCGCGTGATCGCCGAAGGCGATGAACTGGTGTCCGGCACGGTACTGATCGCCAAGACCAATGACCACTTGCTGCTAGATCAAAATTATCGTTTGGGTTACGATGCAGCACCGCGCGACTATGTTTACCGCCCGTCCGTCGATGTCTTCTTCAACTGCGTGGCGCAGCACTGGCGCGGCGACGCCATCGGCGTATTGCTCACAGGCATGGGGCGCGATGGCGGCGACGGCTTGCTGGCCATGCGCCGCGCAGGCAAGACGACGATCGCGCAAGACCAGGCCAGCAGCGCCGTGTACGGCATGCCGCGCGCGGCGGCTGAACTCGATGCGGCGCAGCAAATCCTGCCATTGGATAGAATAGGCGCCTGCCTGCGCGGCCGCCTGGGCGCCAAACTCAACAATGGGTGGGAGCCCTCCCCTAACATCTGAAAAGAATGCAATGCCAGAATTCTCCTCCAGCTTCACCCAGCATGAACCCGCATTGACCGAATTCAAGGTCAGCGTGCTGCTGGTGGATGACCAGTTGATCATTGCCGAGGCAGTCCGGCGCATGCTCAGCGACCAGCAGGATATTGAATTTCATTATGTAACCGACGCCACGCAGGCGCTGGACACGGCGCAGCGTTTGCAACCGACCGTCATCCTGCAAGACCTGGTGATGCCGGGCATCGACGGCTTCGCCTTGATCCAGCAGTACCGCGAAAACGAGGCGCTCGCGCACGTGCCGGTGATCGTGATGTCGGCCAAGGACGACCCGAAACTGAAGGCCCACAGCTTTGCCGTCGGCGCCAACGATTATGTGGTGAAACTGCCGGACCGCCTGGAGCTGCTGGCGCGCATACGCTACCATTCCAACGCGCACATCAGCCGCCTGCAGCGCGACCAGGCTTTTCGTTTCCTGCGCGAAAGCCAAAAGAACCTGGCGGACGCGAACATTGAATTGCAGAAACTGGCCGCCCTCGATGGCTTGACGGGCATCGCCAACCGCCGCCGTTTCGATGAAACCTTGCATTTTGAATGGCAGCGGGGCCAGCGCGACAAGGCACCGTTGAGCCTGCTGTTCTGCGATATCGACCATTTCAAGAGCTATAACGACCATTTCGGCCATCTGGCGGGCGACCTGTGCCTGAAAAAAGTTGCCGCCGTGCTCACGGAACATTTGAAACGCCCGGCCGACCTGGCCGCCCGCTACGGGGGCGAAGAATTCGCCCTGATCCTGCCGGAAACGGAAGCGGCCGGCGCGCTGCTGATCGCCCAAGCATGCCGGCGCCATCTGGAAGGCTTGCAGATCGAAAACCCGGCGACAGGCACGGGCATCGTCACCATCTCGATCGGCGTGGCCACCGTCGTACCTTCGCCCGACTCGACGGTCGAGCAACTGATCAACCGCGCCGACCAGGCCCTGTACGCGGCCAAGCGCGGCGGACGCAACAGCGTGCTGAGCGCCGATGACGTCCAGGACTGATTTTTAACAGCAAGGAAAGTGAAGCATGAGCACACAACTGGACAATGTCAGCGTCGTCAAGAAGTCGAATATCTACTTTGACGGCAAATGCGTCTCGCACAACGTCATCCTCGCCGATGGCACGAAGAAAAGCGTGGGCGTGATTTTCCCGTCATCGCTGCGCTTCAACACGGGCGCGCCGGAAACGATGGAAATCGTCGGCGGCCTGTGCAAGGTGCGCCTGGCGGAGGCGACGGAGTGGAACAGCTATGGTGAGGGCACGCAATTCAGTATCCCAGGCAATAGCTATTTTGATATTGAAACGGTGGAAACACTCGATTACGTCTGCCACTTCGGCTAATCCACGCAGAAAAAACGTCCATGGCTGCGTTGCACTGCCTCGCCGTACTATGCGTACTGTCTTCGGCAATGCGCCTTGCCCTGAACATTTTTTCAAGCGCGGATTGACTATTTAGATAAACACAGGCTCGGGCGACAGGCGCACGCCGTATTTCGCCTCTACATCATCCTGTATCGCTTCCGCCAGCCGGGTAATGTCCGCGCCACGAGCGCCGCCATTATTCACCAGAACCAGCGCCTGCTTGGGATACACTCCCGCGGGCCCCAGGTTTTTCCCCTTCCAGCCACACTGATCGATCAGCCAGCCGGCCGCCAGCTTTTCCGTGCCATCGGGCTGCGCATGGTGCACCAAGGCGGGGAAACGTTCCAGCAAGGTAAGACATTGCTCGCGTGACACCACCGGATTCTTGAAGAAGCTGCCCGCATTGCCAATCACGGCCGGGTCCGGCAATTTTCGCCGGCGGATCGCCATCACCGTGTCGGCCACCTGTTGCGGCGTCGGCTCGGCAAGATGGCGCTCGGCCACGGCCTGCGCCAGTTCCGCATAGCGCAAGTTCGGCTGCCACTCGGCGGGCAAGGCAAACGTCACTTCCAGCACGATCAGCTCGCGCCCGTCGGCCTGCTTGAAGATGCTGTCGCGATAGGCGAAACGGCAGGCGTCGCGGTCCATGTCGAAGACGATGCCGCTGGCGCTGTGCATGACGCTCACCTTATGCAGATAATCCTTGATTTCCACGCCATACGCGCCGATATTCTGGATAGGCGCCGCACCCACCGTGCCGGGGATCAAGGACAGGTTTTCCAGTCCGCCCACGCCTTGTGCCAGGGTCCACTGCACGAAGTCGTGCCAGTTTTCGCCGGCCGCGGCCGTGACGAGTATCGTCTCGAAGTCCGCCTGCGCCAGGCGCATGCCGCGCGTGGCCATGTGCAGCACGGCGCCGGGAAAATCGCCCGTCAGTACGATGTTGCTGCCGCCGCCCAATATCAGGCGCGGCATGGCGGACAGGGCGGGATCTTGCAGTGCGGCCTGCAGCTGGGCCTGCGAAGTAATGCGTACGTAGGCGGCCGCATGGGCCGCGATGCCGAAGGTATTCAGGCGCTGGAGGTTGTAATTGTGTTCGATGGTGAGCTCTGGATGCATGGGATAGGGAAATTTTGCTCGATTATAGAGCGAAAGCGACAAAAAACCACCTCAGGACAAGGGCGACTTGCCCGTTGTCCGTTAAAATGTCGCATCTTTAACAGGGCCGTCCCATGGTGCAGAATCAGCCGCCAAGGCCCAGTGCGCCGAGCGCGCGCTCGCTTTAACAAGAAAAGGAACAGACCATGCCGTCATTTGATGTAGTCTCCGAAGCCGATATGATCGAAGTCAAGAATGCCGTCGAGCAATCCAACAAGGAAATCACGACCCGCTTCGACTTCAAGGGCAGCGATGCCCGCGTCGAACACAAGGAAAACGAATTGACCGCATTCGCGGATTCGGAATTCCAGCTCAGCCAGGTGCGCGACGTGCTGACCAATAAATTGACCAAACGCAAGGTCGATGTGCGCTTCCTCGACGAAGGCGACATCAAGAAGATCGGCGGCGACAAGGTCAAGCAGATCATCAAGATCAAGAATGGCATCGAATCGGATGATGCCAAGAAAATCGTGCGCGTCATCAAGGACAGCAAGATGAAAGTGCAAGCGAGCATCCAGGGTGAAGCCGTGCGCGTCACGGGCGCCAAGCGCGACGACCTGCAAGCGGCCATGGCCATGCTGCGCAAGGACGTGCCCGACATGCCGCTGGAATTTAACAATTTCCGCGATTAATTTCGATGATGCGCACGCTCCGGCCTGCGCTTGCACCGGCATGGCGGCAAGCTGCCTCGGAGCACCTGCCCGCTTGGGGTAGAATTGAAGCTGCGCACAGCTACATGCGCCCGCGCGCCTGACCGGCAGCGGGCTTGACCGTACATCTGGCTCAGTGATAACCACGGTAGTCTAAGGATAGCAATGAAACGTGTTGATGATTTCCGCCTGCGATTTGGCAAAAAAGAATATGTGCCCATCATGATAGGCGGAATGGGTGTGGATATTTCCACGTCGGAGCTGGCCCTGGAAGCGGCACGGCTGAACGGTATCGGGCATATCTCCGATGCCATGGTGGAAGACGTGTCGGATCGCCGTTTCGATACCACCTTCGTCAAAGACAAGACGAAACTGTACAAATTCAACATCAATAACAGCGACAAGGCCGTGGTGCAGTTCGACCTGGGCCGCCTGGCGGAAGCGCAGCGCCTGCATATCGGCCGCACCATGGAAGCAAAAAAAGGCGATGGCTTGATCTTCGTCAATTGCATGGAAAAGCTGACCATGAATGGCCCCCGTGAAACCTTGCGCGTGCGCCTGAACGCGGCACTGGACGCCGGCATCGACGGCATCACCCTGTCCGCCGGTCTGCACTTCGGCTCGTTCGCCTTGATGGCCGACCATCCGCGTTTCCGTGACGCCAAGCTGGGCATCATCGTCTCGTCCGTGCGCGCCTTGCAGATTTTCCTGCGCAAGAACGCCAAGCTGGACCGTTTGCCCGACTTCATCATCGTCGAAGGACCCTTGGCCGGCGGCCACCTGGGTTTCGGCATGGACTGGGCCAATTACGACCTGCACACGATCACGGCTGAACTGCTGGCCTACCTGAAAGCCGAACAGCTGGACATCCCGCTGATCGCCGCCGGCGGCATCTTCACGGGCAGCGACGCAGTTTCCTTCCTGGAAGCGGGCGCAGCCGGCGTGCAAGTGGCGACGCGCTTTACCGTCACCAAGGAATGCGGCTTGCCGAACAAGGTCAAGCAGGAATACTACAAGGCCTCGGAAGAAGACATCATCGTCAACGGCGTCTCGCCGACCGGTTACCCGATGCGCATGCTGAAGAACACGCCCGCCATCGGCGCCGGCATCCGTCCAGGCTGCGAATCGTATGGCTACCTGCTCGACGCGACGGGCAACTGCGCATACATCAACTCGTACAACCGCGAAGTGGCGGCCCATCCGGAACAAAAAACCGTCGTCGTGATGGACAAGACTTGCCTGTGCACGCACATGCGCAACTTCAACTGCTGGACCTGCGGCCATTACACGTATCGCCTGAAGGACACCACGCACAAGCTCGACAACGGCGAATACCAGATCCTGACGGCCGAACACGTCTTCAAGGATTACCAGTTCAGCGTCGACAACCAGATCGCCCTGCCGGAAAAAGAAATCCTGGTAGCGGGCTGAATATTGTCAGCATGACATGAAAATGGCGCAGCCTGCGAAGGCTGCGCCATTTTTTTATGCGGGGAGCATCTGCCGCAATGCCCGTTCGATCACGTCGAACTTGGGCCGTCGCAATACTTCTTCCTGCAGGCAAGCATCCATCATGGCCTGCAGACTGGGCATGGACGCCGCGCAATGCGCGATCAACTCGCCCAGCAGCACGCCAAAGGCACGCGCCTCTATGCCTTGCAGTACCTCCCCATGCGGTGAACCGGACGCAAACATCGACGCCGCGCCGAAGTCGCCCAGCAGGCAGGCGCCACCGTCCGCATACAGGATGTTGTGTGCATACAAGTCGCCGTGCACGATCCCGCGCGCATGCAGCTGGCATACGGCCGAGGCGATGCCCTGGGCAATGGCCAAGGCTTGCGGTGCCTCAAAGCGCACGCCTTCGGCATACACATCACGCGTGCATGATGACAGGCTGGGCGGCCCTGCCAGGTTGCGATAGGCCACGTCGATCAGCGGCATGACCAGTCCCAGCGCCCCTTGCGGATGCGCATCGAGCGTCCCGAGGATGGGGATCAGCCCCGGATGGGCGCCGGCGCCGACACAGGCAG
The DNA here is from genome assembly GCF_002735765.1 of Janthinobacterium sp. BJB304. Taxonomy (NCBI): domain Bacteria; kingdom Pseudomonadati; phylum Pseudomonadota; class Betaproteobacteria; order Burkholderiales; family Oxalobacteraceae; genus Janthinobacterium; species Janthinobacterium sp. BJB304. The sequence goes on along the minus strand of NZ_PDZN01000035.1, from coordinate 971 downwards.
CCATTTCGCTGCGCGGCAAGCCGTCGCTGGTCATCGCCCCCTTGAATACTTTGACGGCGACATCCTCAACACCATCGAGGCGGGCACGGAAAATCACGCCCGATGCCCCCTCGCCCAGCTGCTGCGCCAGTTGCAAACGCGGCCAAGCCACGCCCGCCGTCCCGGCGCCGCTCAGGGCCGCCAGTTCACGCGCTTCCGTAAAGGGATTGCCCGCATACGCGAGCCAGCTCAGGCGTGGTAAGGCCAGCAGGCAATCGGGGAGCGCCGTGAAACGGTTGGCGGCGATGCGCACCAGTTCCAGCTTGCGGCAGTTCACCAGCGATGCCGGCAAACTGCTCAGGCAATTTCCCGCCAGCATGAGTTTCTGCAATTGCCCGCACTTGCCGAGTTCATCAGGCAAGACTTCGATGGCATTGTCGGTCAGCGTCAGCCAGCGTAGTGCCGATGGCAAGGCTGCGGCCGGCACGTGGCCGATCCGGTTCGCCTTAAAACCGATCATTTCCAGCCCAGGACAGGAACCGAGCACGGCCGGCAAGGTGGTGAACAGATTATCCGAGCAAAATATGATGCGCAGCTTGTGCAGGCGCGGCAGATCGTCGGGCAGCGAAGATAGCGCATTGCCGGACAGGTCGAGGATTTCCAGGCTGTCGGCCAGGTCGAATATCTCGCGTGGGAAGTCCGTCAAGCCGCACGACAGCTTCAGGCGGCGCAGGCCGGCCAGTTGGCCAGTGCGTAATTGTTCCAGCGTATGCATAGCAGACAAGATATCCCTTTCAAAAATCCGGCAATCGCTGGCGTACACAAAACCAGCGGACGTAAAAAAACCCCCACCGGGTCACCGATGGGGGTTTTTTCGAATAACAAGCCTGACGATAACCTACTTTCACACTGGTTGCAGCACTATCATCGGCGCAAAGTTGTTTCACGGTCCTGTTCGGGATGGGAAGGGGTGGGACCAACTTGCTATGGTC
>NZ_PDZN01000034.1:0-60849 GCF_002735765.1 Janthinobacterium sp. BJB304 | reverse complement strand
GTCGAGGCGGGGGAGGTCATGGGGCGCCATTTTAATACGCAACAGGCCGCCAGTCGCTGGCAGATCAGCAACGGACGGCATTTATCCGCCCGTACTGGCGACAATGCGGAGCGGACACTGTTGTAATAGTGCAAGTATTTTCTGATAATGTTATTCTGCCAGTACCCCACTGATCAGTGGGGTGCCGCCAACGATTCTTTGTCTCTATGGAGCCGCTCTATGAATTGCAGAAGCATGGCAGTGACAGTCGCTTTGGTGTTTGCCGCTGGCATGGCTGGGGCTGGGGCTGAGGCCTTGCCACCGCAGGCGCAATTGCCGGTCTGGGCAGCGCAGCAATTCGATAATCTGGCCAAGCGCGAGGCCATCGAAGTCAATGCGCGCATGAATCCCTTCGTCCTGCGCGGCGATTTCGACGGCGACGGCAAGGGTGATCTGGCCGTGCTCGTCAAGAACAAGGACAGCAAGAAGGAGGGCATCGTCTTCCTGTTCCGGCAAAAGACGGCGCCGCTCATCGTGGGGGCGGGTCACGCATTGTCCAACGGCGGCGATGATTTCGCGTGGCTGGAAGTGTGGCAGGTGGAAGACAAGGGCTCGCTGCAGCACAGCTATCATGAAAAATCGCTGAGGCTGAAGACGGACGGGATCGTGGTGGCGAGAGAGGGCTCCGCCAGTGCCTTGATCTATATCAAGGGTGGCAAGGCGGTGTGGCAGCAGCAGGGCGATTGATGGATTGCCCGCGCCTGGCTGCTGGCCGATGCCGGCCCTCTGCCGGCGTGTCGAACGGTGCATTAACGTGTCAATCAGGAGTAGCAGGGTAATGAATATATTTAGTATTGGCGACACCAATTTCGAAGTGGATGTCGCGAAATCCCGGATCAGCGTGGCGGCACATGCCGACGGCATGCGGGAAATCAATATCAGGATCGAGGCCGACGACGAGGTGTTCATGCGGTTGACGGAAGACGACAATGCGCCCTGGTCGTGGGCGCTGTATCCGCCGGCATTCCTTTTGCAGGGCTTGCTCGTTGCGGGAACGGAGGCGGCGCCCGTGCAGATGCTTGCCGTTGACGCCGGCAATACGGATTGCGAGTCCGCGCTCTACATGATGGAATACCGCGACGTGGCCGATCTGCGCCTGGTGGAATTGTCGGCGCAGCGCCTGGCCATTACGGGCAAGGTGGAGTTCGATGGCAAACGCCTGCCTTTTGCCATCGATATGTCGCGCGCAAGCTAGCGGCAATCTTCAGCGCAGCTAAGTAGGTCGTGGGAAATTATTGTGAAGTTATGACGAACAGAACGGGATGCGCTGCAAGGCGCCCGTTGCGACGCAGTGCAGGCACTGCTAGCAGCGGGTAACGCCGCAGAGCGCCGGTTATGGAAGTCAGAAATCACAATAATTTATTGCGACCTACTTCGTGAACTGGGGCAGCCTGTGCGGGCCGCCCCCCATATCATCAGTCCAGCTTCAAGGCCTTCGCCACATCCCCCCATGCCACATACTTGAAGTTCTGCGGCCCATCGGGCAGGCGCTTGTAGCCGTCCTGGATCACCAGCATGCCTTGCGCGTACGCGCCGCCCAGGTTGGCGGAGGTGACGTCGAGGCCATCCGTTTCCGAGGTGCCATCTATGCCGGCGGGCAAGTTGAAGCCCACCTTGAAGCGGCCGCGCACCTTGTAGGGCGCCTGTGCGTCGAGTACCACGTAGCTGCTGTCGCCCTGGCTGGAGACGATCAGATAGCCCGTATTGGGCGCGCCATCGGGCTTGCGGTAGATGGCCATGCCTTCCACGTCCGCCGCCAAGTGCGCGCCAACCGGCAAGACCATGGTCAGCGCGTCCGGTTTGGCGGCGTCGGCCGAGGTGGTCCACACGCCGCGCGTTTCCTCGCCCAAGAACAATCTGGCGTTGGCATCGTCGGCCACGCAGCCTTCCGGCTGGGTGGCGACCTTGAAGCTGCGCAAGAGGGTGGCGCTGAATTTGTCGCCTTCCAGGCCGATGCTGTACTGCTGGAAGGTGCCGTCCTTGTCGTTGATGAACGCTTGCACGCCGCCGCCGGCCGGCTGGTACAAGCACATGCCGTAGATGCTTTTCAGGCCGGTAGGAAAACGGCCCGCTTCCGCCACCTCGCCGCTGGCATTGATCGTGAACAACATCATGCTGTTGTCGTCGCGCTGGGTGGCCACGGCCAGGTCGACCTTGCTGCCATTCAATTGGATATTCTGCCGCACATCGACGTTGTTCAGCCGGCCCACTTCCAGCAGCTGCGTCTGCTTGCCTTGCAGGTCGTAGACCAATAGCCCCTGTTTCTTGTTGGTACCGAGGATGCGCGCATCGGCTGGGTTCCTGGACAGCCAGATGGCCGGGTCGTCGGCCGCGTCGCCCTGGCGCGCCATCGGTTCCGTCTGCGCTTGCGGGGCGATGATGGCCACCGCAGGCTGCGTTTCCGCTTTGCCTGCCCATTTCAAGGGCCGCGCCTGCCAACCGTTCTTGCCGCGCAGCAGCAAGGCGTCCCTGTCCAGCGCCAGCTGGCTGTCGCCCTTGCGCACGTTCAAGGCGACGGTTTGGGCTGGCTGCGCCGTCCACCGGTCGTCCTGGTGGGCAAACAGGTGCAGCTTGTCCGCCTTGCCGTCGAGAACGGCCACGCCGCCCGGCAGCACGGTCAGGGCGCCGGCGCCGCCGTCCAGCTGGCCATACGGCTTGCGCAGGGCCACCACTTCGCGCTTGCCCATGCCTTCCGAATCGGCCTCATACGCCCACACGCCCATGTTGGACTCGCTCACCAGCAGGCGTTGGGCGCCATCGTCGGCGCGGCAATGTTTCGCGTGCGGCGGCAGGGCAAGCCTGCGTACCAGGCTGCGCTGCTCGCCCTGCATCACCCACTGTTCCGCCTGGCCATCCTTGCCGATCAAGAACAGGTGATCGAGCTGCTGGGCGTCGCGGTACAGGCACGATGCTTCCACGGAAAACGTCGGCACCGGAAACGGCGCCAGTTTCACCAGCTTGCCGGCCTGCACATCAACGGAGACGGGCAGCGGGCGCTGCGTGTCCGCTTCCAGGAAGACGGCCAGTACCTTGCCACCATCGATGCGCGTGTCGAGCTGCTTGGCGCGCACGGCGATGCGGTCCTGCTCCTGGCCGGCCGCATTGAACAAATGCAAGCCGTGTTTGTCCAAAGTCAGCCAGCCGCCGCCGGGCAGGCGGGCCAGCTCTTCCGCCTCCTGCGTGAAGGCAGGCAAGGCGTTGGCGGGGGCGGCCTGCGCGCTGGCGCCCAAGTAGAAGGCAGCCAGCAAAGCGCTGCAGAGTACGGTTTTTTTCATGTTATTGAGAATCATCATCAGAAGGCGCTGGCTTTCAGGCTCACTTTGAAAGTGCGGCCGTATTGTTCGTTTTGCACGTTGTATGGCTTCGTGCCCTGGTAGACATAGTATTTCTCGTTGTTCAGGTTGGCCGCCTCGAACGTCACCTGGAACTGCTTGTTGATCTGGTAGGACAGCGAGAAGTCGAGCTGTTTCTGGCTGTCCACGATACGGTCCTGGCTTTGATCGAGGATATCGCCGCCCATTTCCAGCAGGTAAGGCGACTTGTAGTTGAGGGCCAGACGGGCGCTGACGGGCCCCGTTTCATAGCCCAGCATCAAGTTCATCACCTGGTTCGACTGGCCCGGCAGGCGGATGTCGCGGTTCATCTGCTGCTTGCTCGCCTTGTCGTAGCGGCCGATTTGCGCGCTAGACGTGCTCAAGGTGCCGTTGACGCCGACGAGAAACTTGTTGAATGGCGCCGGCAGCATGCGCAGCGGCTGCATGTAAGCCAGTTCGATGCCCTTGACTTTCGCCGCGTCGCCGTTCGCATACGAGGTGGCCGTCGTGTAGCCCGTCCATTGTCCCGTGCCGGCCAGGTTGGTCGTGTAGGTAAAATTCTTGATGTCCTTGTAGAAGCCGTAGGCCGACATCACGCCGTCGTTGCCCAGGACTCTTTCGATGCCGAGGTCCAGGTTGTTGGCTTTCAAGGGTTTCAAGTCCGGGTTGCCGATCACGGCTTCCGTGTTGCTGGCCAGGCTGATGCCGGGCGCCAGCTGGCTGAAGTTGGCGCGCACGACGGCTTGCGTCCAGGCGGCCCGCACGCTGGTTTTTTGATCGACGTCATAACGGGCTTGCAGGTTCGGCAGCCAGTTGGTGTACGAACGTTCGCGCGTCAAGGGCGTGGCCAAGCCTGCGCTGTCCACCTGCGAGCCGGCGGCCTCGAAGCTGGTGCGCTCGGCGCGCACGCCGCCGAGGATGTGCCAGGCGTCGAAGTCGTAGCTGTTTTGCACATACATGGCGTTGATGTCTTCATGCATGCGGTAATCGTTGATGATCGATTCCGTGGCCAGGCGCGCCTTGTCGCGGTCCAGGCCGGCCACACGGGCACGGATCAGGGCCGGGTCCAGCGCCACGCCGATGTTGCCCAGGTCGTAGTCGAGATGGTGGCCTTGCACGAAGTTGCTCATCGAGGTGGAGCCGGCACCCCAGTAATTGCCGCTGGTGGCCTTGCTGCTGTTATATGCCCATTGATCCGTGTCATTGGTTTTTTCGCGGCGGCTGACTTTTGCGCCGAATTTCAGGGTGGCGATGTCGAACTTGCGCGCCAGGTCGATGCGCGCGTGGTGTTCATTGTCTTTCGAATAGCGCTTTTGCAGGGTGATGGCGTTCAGCGCATAGCCGGCCGGGTCGTACAGCGAGGCGGGGCCGCTCAACAATGGTTGCTCGGTGCCGTTGAAGCTGATGCCGTTAAAGTTGCTGAGGCCGCGGAAACGGCCGTCGTTCAAGGATTCCGGCGTGTCTTCCGTGGCGCGGCTCAGGCCGCCTTTCACGTCCAGGGTCCAGTCGCCCGATTTCTGCTGCGTGCCCAGCACCAGCGAGCGCACTTGCTGCGTGTACTTGCGCTGGCGGATGCGGCGCTCGGCGCGCGCGCTGGCCGTCTGGCCTTCGGCCAGGCTGCCGCCGGCGATATTGCTGATGGTCAGGCGGTCGCGCACTTCATCGTCGGAAAATTCGCTGACGAACGAGCGCAAGAACCAGCTGTTGCCCGCTTCCGGACGGTAATCGAGGTTGACGGCCAGGGCGCCGCGCTTGCGCACGGGCAGGTAGTCGCGCAATTCCAGGCCCGACAATTTGCCCTTGCTCCAGGCGCCGCCCGTTTCCACGTCATCGGAGCCGAATGAGCGCTTTTCCGCGCTCAGGCCGGCGGCCACGCCCAGCTTGCCGTCGAGGAAGCGCTGGGCCCACAGGGCGCCGCCGCTGGGGCTGGTCTTGCCCGTTTTTTCATCATGGCTGGCGGCCACGTTGGCCGACAGCAGCTTGCCGGGCAAGTCGAAGGCGGACAGCGACTTGACTTCGATGGTGGCGCCCAGCGAGTTGGCGTCCATTTCCGGCAGCAAGGTCTTCGAGACTTCCAGCGTGCGGATCAGGCCGGCAGGCAGGATGTCCAGCGCCACGGCGCGGCGGCCCGCTTCCGGCGACGGCACCAGCGCGCCGTTGATGGTAACCGCGTTCAGGTCCGGACCCAGGCCGCGCACCGTGATGTAGCGGCCTTCGCCCTGGTCGCGCTGCACCGACACGCCCGGCAAGCGGGCCAGCGCCTCGGCCGCGTTTTTATCGGGCAAACCGCCGATATCGTCGCTGCTGATGACGCTGATGATGTTGTCGGCTTTCTCTTGCGCGGCGATGGCGTTGCGCAGGCTGGCGCGCTGGCCGCTGACGACCACGGTGGCGGCCGGCTGGCCAGCCGCATCTTGTGCTTGCGCATGGCTTTGACCGCTGAAGACGGCCATGATGGCCAGGGACAGGGCCGTCAGGCGCAGCGGGGAGGGGAACGATGTGTGCGTGGTTTTCATGAAGAGCTCGGTTAGGGAGGAAGGAACCGGGCGGATTCTAGGCAGCAAATATGACGGTTGCGTGACAGGCAATCGATTGCCACCCTGAAAACAACGGCGGGTGAACGCTTTCCGGCCGGAAATGAACCGTGGTGAGCTGAAATGACCTGCCGGCGCAGGGCGCATGGGCAAAGGCTCGCCGTATTTGCATGGGTGTCCCTGGTAATGATGAGCCGTTTGCACCTGCCGCACGGGAGCGGGGCATGTCATCGTGCCGTCATGGGCGGGCGCTATCGTGGCGGCAGCACCACTTTTAAAGGTTTTCCCACATGCTGCCATTGCACCGTAACAGCCTGATTGCCGCCGCACTGGCCTTGCCCCTGTTCTTGTTCCTGTACGCCACATTGGGCCACGTTAAACCGTTTGCCGTCTGGAAGTGGATGGATATCGTCTGCGAAGGCGGCACGGCCGTCATGGCGGGCATCTGGTTTTTGTTTACCCTCAGCAGCCGGCCGCGTGGACGGGTGACGAGCCTGATCGCCGGCGGCCTGTGCGCCATCATGCTGGGGTCTTGGGCCGATTGCCTCGATGAATTCTTCGCCATCGACAAGCTGGAAGTATGGGATAACTGGCTGGAAGCCCTGATTCCATTCGGCATGCTGGTGCTGACGATCGGCATGTATTACTGGCGCCAGGAACAGTTCCGCCTGAACGAACATCTGCAAAAGCGCGAACGCCTGTTCCGCGACCACCGCGCCTTCGACCGCATCACGCAGCTGGCCGACGCCAGCTACCTGCGCACGCAGATGCGCCTGGAGCAGGAACGCCGGCCCGGCCTCGATTGCGCGCTGGTCTTGCTCGACATCGACAGCTTTCACCTGATTAACCGCGAATACGGCCACCGCGAAGGCGACCGCGTGCTGCAAGCCGTGGGCCACATGCTGCTGTTGAATTTGCGTAATGACGATCTGCTGTGCCGCTATGCGGGCGACCGCTTCGCCGTGCTGATGCCGGGCGTGTCGCGCGAGGATGCGGCCGTGCGGGCGCGCCACCTGTGCGTGATGGTGGGGCAGATGCGCCACCACACCAACGACAACCGCGAAATCGGCCTGAGCCTGCGGCATGCGTGCTCGCTGACCGATGGCGTGCCGGAAGTGGTGCTGGCCGAGCTGAGCCGGGCCGTGGAAACGCCCGGCCGCAGCGCCAGTCCCAGGGCCGGCAGCGCCGCGCCTGCCTGATGCTGCTGAACCAGCAGGGCGACCCCAGCATCGCGGCCCATCACCAGCCGGCGCTGGTGCTCGATTACGCGCGCAGCCGCGACCTGGCCACGGCGCCGCTGCTCAAGGGCACGGGCCTCGATGGCGGCGCGCTGCCGTCCGCGGAAAGTCAGGTGAGCGCCGCGCAATACCTGCAATTGCTGGCCAACGTGGCGCGCGGCCTCGACAGTGCCGACACCAGCTTCATGCTGGGCCAGCAAATGTTGCCCGGCCATTACGGCGCCGCCAGTCATGCCTTGCTGCAGGCGCAGAATCTGCGCCAGGCCTTGGCCATCCTGTGCGATTTTCATACCTTGCTGTGTCCGCTGCTGCAGCCGCGCTTGCGCGAGGCCGGCGACATGCACGTGCTGTACTGGGTCGATGCATTCGGCGCGCCCAGCCAGCTGCCTTTTTTGGTGGAAATGCACATGACGGCGCTGGCGGCCATGTGCCGCTGGCTGGCGGGAGAGTCCTTGCCATGGCGCTTCTGTTTCAACCGCGCGCGGCCCCGCCACGTGGAGCAGCACGAGGTGCACCTGGGCCAGGCGCTGCGTTTCGATTGCCAGGTGGACGCCATGCTCATCGATTCGAGCTGGCTCGACAAGCCCTGGCCGCGCGGCAATGCCACGGCGGCCGCGCTGGCCTTGCGCGCGGCGGCCCTGGCGCCCGTGCCGGCAGCCAGCCTGCTCGGTGCGCTGTACGACTACCTGCTGCTCAATATCCGCTGCGCACCGACCCTGGAGCGCACGGCGCAGGAATTCGGCGTCAGTCCCGCCACCCTGAAACGCCATTTGGCGCGCCATGGCACGCATTTCCAGGCCGAGCTCGATCAGGTGCGCGCACACAAGGCCATCTACCTGTTCCAGGCGCATGGCTACGACAACGATGCCGTGGCCGCCTACCTCGGCTTTCATGATGCCACCAACTTCCGCCGCTCGTTCAAACGGTGGACGGGGCAAACGCCGCAATTATTGCGTCACGCGCTGGCTCTGTTCGTGGCTGGATGATCGCCGGCGTTGCGCGCCGGCGCCACGCAAGGTCGTTCCTGAGGGAACAATTGCCCGTTCTGCTACATCCATAGTACACTCGATCAGAGAGCGGACAGACGCGCTTTGAGGCGCTCCGGTACGGCGTCACGCGACGCCGCAATACCGCCATCACGATGGCGGGCCGGCGGCAGACAACCGGCGTGCCGTGCCTTAACCCAGCCTGGAAACTGGCGTCACCAGTGTGGTGCGCCGGAAACCGGGCAACTTGATAATGCTCAATCGTGTATTCACAATCGCAGATCGATCCAGTCGTCAGTTTCCGCAACACCCAGGGTGAGGCGGTGCGCGGCACGATTTTCAACTTGCAGCGCAATTCGCTGGTCATGGAAATCTATAATCCATACTCGATTGTGCAGGTCAGCGAGGTGCTCAATGACGTGACGGTGCGCATGGGGGCGAAGAACGCCTACGTGGGCAAGGCCGTCGTCATCAGCAGCGTCAACACGGGCCTGACCGCCATCGTTTCCGTGACCCTGATCGACGAGTGGCGCGAATTGAGCGATGTGGTCGTCGTCAAGGGCGCCGTGTTGAAAGAGTCGAGCGCCTTTGTCGCCGGCTGGGGCGAGCGCTTCCGCATCCGCCGCGACTACCAGATCGTCGTCAACGAAATGCGCGCCTTCCTGTCGGAAGTGGCGCGCTGGGTCGAGCAGGTCGACTTGTCCGACTCGCTGCCCAAGGAAAACGGCCGCCTGCGTCCCGACATCTTCGACGAGCTGGCCTTGCCGCTGATGGAGCAAACCCAGCTGTACTTGCGCCAGCTCGAGGTGGAAGCGTCGCTGGTCGAGGAAGAGCGGGCGCCGGCCCACCGCGCCTTTGCCCAGGCGGCGCTGCACCCGCTGATCCTGCGCGCGCCCTTCGTCTTCCGCACGTTTACCAAGCCGCTTGGCTATGCGGGCGACTACCAGATGGTCAACCAGCTGCTGGACGATCCGCGCCAGGGCCCGAGCACGTATTTTCAGATCGTCAATGCGGCCTTCCTGCAGGCGGCCGTGGCGACGGCACACCGCAACCGCATCGATATCCTGACGGAATTCCTGTCGCAAAAGGCGGCCGCGGCGCGCGCCGCCGGGCGTGTGTATAAAGTGCTCAACGTGGGCTGCGGCCCGGCCATCGAGGTGCAGCGTTTTCTGGAAACGTGCCCCGATGCGCAATGGCTGGCCTTCGAGCTGGTCGACTTCAGCAGCGAGACGCTGGACTGGACGCGCGCGCGCCTGACCACCATCATGCAGCGCACGGGGCGTGTGGTCGAGATCGATTATGTGCACGACTCCGTGCACAACCTGCTCAAGCGCCGCCACGGTTCGGGCGCCACGGGTCTACCCGGCAGTTTCGACGCCGTGTATTGCGCCGGCCTGTTCGACTATCTGTCCGACAAGGTGTGCGCGCGCCTGCTGATGCACTTCGCCTCGCGCGTGGGGCCGGGCGGGCGGCTGCTGGTGACGAATGTGCACGCGGATAATCCGGGCAAGTTCGGCATGGAGCATTTGCTGGAGTGGCATTTGATCTATCGCAATGAAGCGGGCCTGTCGGCCTTGCTGCCCGAACATGCGACGGACCCGAAAATCTATGTCGACGCGACGGGCGTGAATGTATTTGCGGAAGTGAGCATTCCTTGATGATGGATACCCCAGGCCTGCACGCCGGCTACACGGCCGTTTTGCGCGACTTCCGCCTGGAATTCAGCCGCGGCGGGGCCTACACGGGCATCGTGCTGATCCTGCTGGGCATGGGCCTCGATTCGGCCCTGTATCCGGACAAGCAGTCGGCGTTTACCAGCGCGCGCATCGTCGTGTCCGTGCTGATCTTTTGCGTCGTGCTGGCCATGCGCACGCGCTGGGCGCAAGACCGCATCCAGGGACTGACCTTTGTCTGGCTGATCCTGCCGCAAATCATGATCGCCTGGATGATCGCCGTCACGGAAGGCGCCACCTCGATCTATTATGTGGGCATGACCCTGGCCATCTATTCATCGGGCATCGTGCTGGCCTTCGGCCTGTGGCAAAATATGGTCTTTGGCGCGATTTCCTGCCTGCTGTACGTGGCCGCGTGCGCCTGGCATGCGGGCGGTTTCGACTTGCCGAGTACGTTTGTCGTCAACTGTTTATTCCTCATCATGTCGGCCAGCATCAGCGCCGTATTTACCTATTTTAATGAACGCGCCCGCTTCATGCTGTTCCAGCTGAAGGCGGAAGTGGCGCAAAAGAACACGCAGCTGGAAGAAACGAATAAAAGCCTGGCCGATATCAAGGGACAGATGCTGCAGCAAGAGAAAATGGCCGCCATCGGCACCCTGGCCGCCGGCATGCTCCATGAAGTGAACAATCCCGTGAACTTCTGCATGATGGCCATCGAGGTGGCCATCGAAGACCCGGCCGCCAAGCAAAGCGCACTGGTCAGCGAATGCCTGGCCGACGCGAAGCAGGGCATGCTGCGCGTGCAGCACATCGTGTCCGATTTGAAAACCTTTGCCTACCGCAAGAGCGGCAACCAGCTGGAAACGGGCCACTTCCAGTTCCGCAGCGCGCTCGAGGCCGCCATCCGCCTCGTGGGCCACGAAACGAAGAACGTCAGCATCAGCCACGACTTGCCGGTCGACACCCTGGTGCGCGGCGACGAGGCGGCCATCGTGGGCGTACTGATCAATTTGCTGGGCAATGCCGTGCTGTCCATGCGCAAGGGCAATGCGCCGCCGTTCGAGATCCGCATCACGGCCCACTGGGATGACAACCGCCTGCGCATCAGCGTGCGCGACAACGGCCCCGGCATCGCCCCGGAAAACCTGGCGCGCGTGTTCGAACCGTTCTTTACCACGCGCGAAGTGGGGCAGGGCCTGGGCCTGGGCCTGAGCATCAGCTATGGCGTGATCGAGCGCCACGGCGGCACCCTCTCCGCCGAAAGCGAGCTGGGTGTATGGGCCAGCATGAATTTCGACTTGCAGCGCTCCGACTGGGAGGGCCGCTAGCATGGATAACGATAGCCGCGCCAGCGTGCTGTACGTGGACGACGAAGCGCTCGCCTGCAAGTATTTCGAGCGCGCCGTCGGCCAGCGCTACCGCGTGCTGACGGCGCAGAGCGTCGATGCTGCGCTGGCCTTGCTGAAAGACGAGGCCGGCCAGATCGACGTGCTCGTCACCGATTACCGCATGCCGGACCGCCTGGGCAGCGAATTGCTGCAGGAAGTGGCGCAGCGCTATCCGCACATCGTCTGCATGCTCGTCACCGCGTATGCGGACAAGGACGTGCTGCTCGAGCTGATCAACGGCGGCACCTTGTTCCGTTTGCTGGAAAAGCCGCTCGACCTGGCCGCCATGCAAACGGCGCTGCAGCTGGCCGTGCAGACGGGACGCGAGCGGGCCGCCCGCCGCCAGGGCCTGGTGGCGATGGAGGAGTCGCTGGCCTTTCTCGCGCATGAATTGAACACGCCGCTGGCGGCCATCGCCAATTTTGCGCGCGGCATTGCGCGCCGCGCGCAATCGGACGCCGCACCGCAGGCCGAGATCGGCGAAGCGGCCGCCTTGATGCACGACAATGCGCGTTATTGTTTGTCGGTGCTGGCCAGCTTTGTCGACACGGTGCGTCTGGCCAGCGCCGGTCCCGGCATGCAGGGCGGACGCCGCGCCGGCAGCGCGCGCCAGCTGCTGGATGCCTTGCTCGACAGCTATCCCTTGAGCACGGACCAGCGCGCCGCCATTACGGTGGAAGTGGGCGACGATTTCTCCATTGCCGAGTCGCCCAATTGCGTCGCGCTGATTTTATCGTCGGTGCTGGCGAATGCTTTGCGTTCGGCCGGCGAGCAAGCCCATCCTGCGATCGGCATCCGCATCGATGCGGGCCGCATCACGGTGCGCGACAATGGCGCCGGCATCGCCCCCGAGATCGTCACACAGCTGTTGAGCGACCCCGTCAGTGCCGGTGGCGGCGAAGGCAAGGGCTGGGGCATGGTGTTTTGCCACCGCATGATGCAGTCGTTCGGCGGCAACCTCGATATCGCCACCGAATTTGACACTTCCACCACGGTAACCCTGAATTTTCCAGTACATATAAGGAACGAGCATGATTGACGCCAATCTGCGTTTACCGGCTCAGCGTGAGCCGGCGCAAGGCTTGCCGACGATACTCTATGTCGATGACGAGGCCAACGCCCTCAAATACTTCCAGCGCGCCATCGCGCCGCTGGCCGACGTGCTGACGGCCACTTCGGTCGAGGAAGGCAAGCGCATACTCGACGAGCAGGCCGACCGCATCGCCGTGCTGGTGTCCGACCAGCGCATGCCTGGCGCCTACGGCAACGAGCTGCTGTCGTATTGCTGGGATCGCCATCCGCACATCGTGCGCATACTCACCACCGCGTATTCCGAGCTCGAGCACACGGTGGAAGCCGTCAACCAGGGGCAGATCCACCGCTACATCCAGAAGCCGTGGGATATCGCGGCGTTGCGCATGGAACTCAAGCAGGCGCTGGAACTGGCGCGCTTGCGCAATGAACACGCCCAGTTGCTGCGCGAAAAGCTGATGGTGCGCCAGCGGCAAGCCGTCGCCAACCGCATCGGCACCCTGTACGCCTTGTGCGCCAGCCTGGCCGGTCCGGAACAGCAGCTGCCTGTGGAAGCGTATCTGTCGGCGGCCCTGACGGCCGGCGTCACGCCGCCCGAGCCGGACTGGCTGCTGATGGATTATGCCGACCTGGTCAGTTCGGAAGCCTTCCGCGGCACGGCCTTTGCCGCCGCCGTGCGCCAGCAGCTCGACACGCTCGAGCGCGAGCATCCGGGGCGTGGCGTGGAGCAGGCGATCGACATGCTGCTGCCCGTGTTTGGCGCGGCGCTGCAAAACCAGGGCGGCACGGCACTGTTTCTCGATGGCCGGCTGCTGACGGAATTTCTGGAAACGCCGACCACGGCGCCCGTCTCGCCCATTCACTCGTTCTGGCTGGCCAGCTTGTTGTGGCTGGCGCGGCGCGGCTGGTCCCTGCAGCTGAGCAAGACGGAACTGGGCTTGCAGGGCAAGGTGGTGCAGGCCGAGCCGGCGCTCACGCCGGACCACCTGGCCGCCTGGATCGAGCAATTCTGACGGGGCCCGCAAGGGGGAGCGCCAAATAAAACAGGGCCGCACGGGCCCTGTTGTCATGTGCTGCGAGCAGGCTTAGCGTTCCGCAGCCGCCTTCAGGTTGTTCAAGCCTTTTTCAAAATCCTTGCCGATCATCCTGTCCATGCTGACGAAGACCGTCATGACCTTGCTGACGTAAGGGCTGGGGCCGGTCATGGTCCAGTTCACCTTGGTGCCGTCGCCCTCGGGAGTCATGGTAAAGGTGGTGGTGTTGTGGCTTTCAAACGGCTTGAGGAAGTCCAGCTTGATGACGGTGCGTTCGGGCTGGGCCGCCTCCGTGATTTCCATGCGCCCGGCGCCCACCTTGTCATTGCCTTGCCATGCATACTGCGCGCCCAGGCCATTGGCCGGGCCTGTAAACGTGCGGCGCATGGCCGGATCGAGCTTTTCCCACGGCGACCAGGCGGCCCAGTAATGGAAGTCCGTGATCAGGGCGGCGATTTTCTCGGGCGGGGCCTTGATGGTGATTTCGCGCTGGACACTGAAGGTGTCGGGCTTGGTGGTGGCATAGCCGAGGATGGCGGCGACGACGACAACGATCAGCAGCAGGGTTTTTTTGATCATATGCTCTCCAAATCTTGAATGGTCGATGCGAACGAATCAAGGCAATCTTAGCAGATATGAATGGCCGTGCGCGGCCTGTTGGCCTTTATTTGCGCTGGCTTTGCGCAGGGCCGCTTGCACGCCTGCGCGCACGCCAGGCTAGTGCCGGTTTGTGGCGAGGGCCGCCGTCCGCTAGAATGCTGGCCTGCAAAGATTTCAAAGGGAAATATGATTCAAGGAACGATCGCCAGGCTGACCCTGGCGTGCGGCGTGCTGGCTTCCGCCTTTGCCGCGAACCTGGCGCATGCCGATGCCTGTCCCGCCCATTACGTCGATGGCCGCAAGCCGGAAATCACCAACCCCAAGCTGGACGTGGCAACCAAAGAGCTGTGCTACAACGTGTTTGGCGTCATGCACTCGGGTATCACGCGCACGCCGCTGTGGTCGGCAGAGCACTTGACGGCCAACAATCTGGAAGCGGCGCAGGATTTGTCGCGCGAAAACTCCTTTCACCCTGAACGCAAGCTGCCCGCCGCCCAGCGCGCCGAATTGGCCGACTACGCGCGCAGCGGCTTCGACCGTGGCCACATGGCGCCCAACGGCGACATGCCGGACCGCCAGAGCCAGCGCGACAGCTTTACCTTGGCTAACATGGTGCCGCAAGACGCGCGCAACAACCGCTATGTGTGGGCCGGCATCGAAGGCGCCGTGCGCAAGATGGCGAAGAAAGAGGGCGACCTGTACGTGATCACGGGGCCGGCTTTTATCGGCGGCAACCTGCGCAAGGTGGGAAGAGTCATTGTGCCCAGTCATCTGTACAAGGCCGTGTACAGCCCGCGCCAGCGCGCCGGCGCCGCCTACTTCATTGAAAACGTCGATACCAAGACGTATGAAGTGCTGAGCATTGCGCAACTGGAAGACAGGATAGGCATCGATCTGTTACCGTCGCTGACGCGCCAGCAGAAACTGCGCATGCTGAGTTTGCCCAAGGTGAAGAGCAAGTCCAAGAAATAACAAGACCGTCAAAAAGGAAATCCCATGTGCGCAAAAAAATTCGTCCCGTATGCCAATGAAAGCGATGTGCTGGAAATTGGCAGCCTGACCATCGAAAACCGTATCGACCGCATCAGCATCAGCGGCGACATCGACCTGACCCTGGACAAGCCGGGCCTGGCGCTGGCCAAGCAGCTGCAAAAACTGCTGGCCGACGTGGTGGCGCAGCTGGAAAAGCAGGAACTGCCCGACCAGCTGCCGCCGCCCGAGGTGACGTCGGTGGCCAATCCCTTCGAGTGAGTTGGCAAGCTCGGGGGCGGTTGATCGTCCCCCTTGCTTACAGTTGGCGCGGCCCCTGCGGCGTATCGATGTGGGCCACCAGGCCGGCGCCGCGTTCCCCTGTCGATGGGTGCACCGTCAGCTGGCTATCCAGGCCCAGCGATAGCAGCAAGCGAGCAATGCGTTCGGGTTCGGGATGAAACAGTTCCAGCTTGACGAGGGACAGCCCATGATCCTGCAGTTTGGCCGCGGGGTGCGCCTCTGCCTGCCACTCGATGAGTGCCGGGGCGACGCCGTTCAGGGGCAACGCGCCATCATCGGGGATGGTGATCAGCCAATTCAGGGCGCCTCGGCTCATGGCTTCGATATTTCCAAACGGCTCCGAACAAGCCGCAACGCTTGCCTGGATATCGGTGGTGCGGGCTACCCAGGTGGCGAGTGCCGGCGCCGCATCGGCAGCCAGGGTGTCAAGCGCGAACCAGCGGGGCCTGGACGGCAGCGGCGCCCTGGGGTCGGGCGCGATCACCTCCAGATAGACAGCATCGCCAAGCCGCAACAGAAGGTTGTGCGTCCCCATGCGGGCATGTGCTCCGCCAGCCTGAGGTTCCACCCCCAGCGCCAGCCGCACCAGCTCCGCACCCGCTTCCAGCGTTGGCGCCGTGATGGCGATATGGTCAATGTGGCAGCGTGGCATTGCAGATCCTTCACCGTAAGGTCGTTGAGATGTTCATGCCAGGTCATCCTCGGAGGTAACCTCATCCGACATTCTTCGTCAGATGAGGTTGATCCAGCACTAGCTCTTACTTCGCAAACGCCTGCGCCGCCGGCGTCACGGTGACGGCCTCCGGCTTGATGTTCAGCTGCATCGCGCCGATGACCTTGTCTTCATCGAGCAGGGCCTGCGGCTTGTTGCCGTCATACTTGATGGGAGAAAACGCGTCGCTGACGAGCTTTTCCTTCAGGCCGGCCGCATCCTTGGCAACGATCACCACGGACAGGTTCTTCGCCGACAAGTGCTGTTTGATGGCGCGGTTGACGTCTTGCACCGTCAGTTTCGACAAGCCGTCACGCATCAGCTTGGTGAACTCGGGCGTGCCATACCATTGCGAATCGAGCGCGTAACCGAGTTGCTGGTCTTGCGTCGACGTCATGACGAAGACGTTCTTCATCAGGTAGTCGCGCGTGGTGGCGAAATCGTCCTGCGTCAGGCCGTTGTCGATGAGCTTGCCCAATTCCGTCAGCGCCACGCGCAGGGCGAAGTGGGCGTTGTCCGGCGCCACGGGACGGATCCAGATTTCGAACAGCTGCGCCTTGCGGCCCAGGTTCGGGTTCGGGAAGAACTGGTACATGCCGCGCGGGAACGCTTCGATGTACGCGTAATCGCCGTAGTTCATGCCGCGGATTTCACGGATGCGCTGGTACAGGTAGGAATTCGAGGCGCGGTGCTCGCCCAGCCACGTCTTCGCCAGCCACAGGGCGGGGAAGTCCGGGTGCGTGCGCGTCACCTCCAGCGGCAGGCCGAAGGAAATCGCCGTGGCGCGCGTGTTCTTCTCGATGATTTCCACTTCCAGGCCGTTCGCCTTGCGGCCCGCGGGTTTGACGGTGGCCGGCAAGCCGGGACCGGCCGGCAGCTTGCCCAGCGCCTGCGTCAGCGAGGCCGTCATGGCGTCGGACACGTCGCCGGAAAGGCCCACCTTGACGGCGCCTTGCGCGTACGCGCTTTTCCAGAACTGTTTCACGTCGTCCAGGGTGATGGCGTCAATGCCGGCGACCGTGCCCAGCACGGGGTGGCCATACGGCGTGCCCGCATACACATTGGTTTGCAGGCGTTCCTTGGCGAATTCCTCTTCGTTGTTGTCCTTCAGGTCCAGCAGCAGCGCGTTCTTTTGCGCATCCTTCAGGCGGCGGAAGTCGTCTTCGCGGAAACCGGGCGAGAGCAGCAGCGGCAGGGCGATGGCGTTGAACTGGGTCCAGTTATCCTTGTGGATGGAACCGGTAAACGTCGTCATTTCCTTGTCCGTCTGCTGGCTGAAACTGCCGGCCAGCGGGAACAGGGCCTGGTTGACTTCGTCGATCTTGCGCTCGGACGAGCCGCCGGACGCCACCATGGCGGCCGTCAGCGCGGCCAGGCCTTCCTTGCCCTGCGGGTCTTGCGCGGAACCGGCCATAAACAGCAGCTTGTAGCGGATTTGCGGCAGCGCGGACTTTTGCACGAGCACGTCGAACTTCACGTTCGAGGCGGCCGGCAGCAGGCTGGCCAGCTTTGGCGTCGTGGCGATGGCGGCCGCCATCGGCTGGTGCGACAGGGTGGTCACCACCAGGCCGTCATCCGTCAGGTATTTGCGCGCGGCCGCCTGCAGGTCGGCCGGCGTGAGCGTGTCGATCAGGCGGTAGTACTGGTTGATGGTGGCATACGAGCGGTCGAAGTGCACGAACGAGGCCAGGGTGCCGGCGATCTGCTCCGTGTTGTCGAGCGAACGGATCAAGCCGTATTTTTCGGCCGACTTGGCATCCGCCAGGTCTTTTTCGCTCACCGGCGTGTCGCGCAGCTGCGCCACGGTGGCCAATATCGCGTCGCGCACGTAGACGGCGTCATCGATGTTTTTCACGCGCGCGCCCAGCACGGCCAGGGTTGGATCGACGCGGTCCGGCGTCATCTCGAACAACTGGTCGACCTTCTGTTCGTTCTGCACCAGGCGTTTATATAGCGGCGAGGTGCGGCCGAACGACAGCGACAGCAAGGTCGCCAGCGCGGCCTGGTCCTTGTCCTTGACGGAAAACGCGGGCGCGTGGAAGCCCACTGCTACCCACGGCAGGGTCGGCGTGGGCCAGGCCACGTGCTTGTAGACGGGGCCGCGCGGCGCGGGTTCGACGGGCACGGCCGCCTGCTGCTTGCCGCGCTGCCAGCCGCTCCAGTATTTTTCCACCAGCGCGATCGCCTGCTGCGGCTCCACGTCGCCGGCGATGATGATGGTGGTGCGCTCGGGACGGTACCAGCGGTCGAAGAACAGTTTCGAGTACGCGTACTGGTTCGGCATGTCTTCGATGTCCTGGATAAAACCCATCGTCGTATGCTTGTAGGTATGCGTCGTGTAGGCGCTGTCGCGCATCACTTCGAACAGTTTCGAGACGGGATTGGCGCTGTTCTTGTTGTATTCGCCCAGCACGGCCCGCGATTCCGTCTTGAACGCGTCTTCCGCGTAATCGAGGTGCTGGAAGCGGTCCGCCTCCACTTTCAGCACGGTTTCCAGGTCCTGCTTGGCGAACGTCGTGTGGTAATTGGTCAGGTCGTCGCTCGTGTAGGCGTTCTGGCGCGCGCCGGCGCGGGTGATGACTTCCTGGTATTTCTCGGGCGGATAGGCCTTGGTGCCGCGGAACATCATGTGCTCGAAGAAATGAGCGAAACCGGACTTGCCCGGTTCGACTTCATTGCGCGAACCCGTCTGTACGGGAATCTGCAGCGAGACGAGGTTCGGGAAGCCCGTCGGCACGATGATGATTTTCAAACCGTTGGCCAGGGTTTTTTCCGTGGCCTTGAACGGCAGCAAATCAGCCTTGGCGGCGGCAGCGCTGTGGGCAGCGGCCGGCTTGACGGGCGCGGCGCCCAGGTTCGACGCGGCCATGGCCGACAGGGCCAGGGCGAAAGCGGGTAATAAAGCGGGCATGATTCTTGACACGAGGGCTCCTTCTTTTTTGGATGTTATGAAAGTGCAACGCCGCAGCATAGAATATTCATGCCGCCGTGCATAGGGGCAAGGCGTTTTGGCATGAAGGGGCGGCCCCGTCAGGGCAGGCAAGGCGTGCCGCAGGGACAGGTGCTCAGGTCAGCGTCGTTTCCGGCAGGCTGATGCGGTTGCGGCCCAGGTGCTTGGCGCGGTACAGGGCGCAGTCGGCCGTGTGGATCAGTTGTCCCAGTTCCGTGCCGGGGCCGGGCAGGGCCGTGGCGGCGCCGATGCTGACGGTGACGCAGGCGCCGTCGGGACGCTTGCGCGGCAGCTGCAGCCGTTCCACGCGCTGGCGGATGCGTTCGGCCACGATGGCCGCGCCCTTGAGCGACTGGTTCGGCAGGATGACGGCGAACTCTTCGCCGCCGTAGCGGGCCACCATGTCGTTCGTGCGCATTTCGCTGGCCACGGCGCCGGCCACCTTGCGCAGGCACAGGTCGCCGCCCTGGTGGCCGTGGCTGTCGTTATATTCCTTGAAATTGTCGACGTCGACCATCAGCAGCGACAGGGGCTGCTCCTGCCGCTGCGCGCGCTGCCACTCGGCCAGGATGGTGTCGTCAAAGCAACGCCGGTTGGCCAGCCCCGTCAAGCCATCGCGCGTGGCCAGGCGTTCCAGTTCCACCTGCGCGCGTTTTTCATCGGTCATGTCGCGCAGGGTTTCGACCACGGCGATCAGTTCACCGTGATTGCCGTGGATGGGGCTGGCATCGACGGCCAGGTAGCGCCGCCGCCCCGTGCGCGGCATGTCGCACCAGTTTTCCGCGCACAGGTTGCTGCCCGTGCCGCTGCGATATTGCTGCTGGGCATGCAGGGCGCGCATGTCGCCGCCGCGCCCGGACAGCAGCAGGTCGGCCAGGGTGGGGCGCTCGTCGTTGTAAAAGCAGCGGCCCGGCTCGCGCGCGCCCAGCACTTCGGACGCTGGCACGCCCGTCAGCTGCTCGCAGGCGCGGTTCCAGATCATCACCCTGCCATGCACATCGAGTACGAAGGTGGGCACGACCAGTAATTCCATCATCTTGACGGCGAAACCCTGGGCTTCACCATACGGCGATACGCTGGCATGTGCGTGGCTATCCGGCATGAAAGCATCCTTCTTGGGCGTGAGTGGGGGCTGGTTCGTTGGCCATGATGCAGCGTGGCGGGCCGAAGGTGTTGATACTGAGCAATATTTTCAGCGATGGGCCATCGCCTCGTCATGGCGGACCGGCAGCGGCAGCGACAAGCGCAAGGTGGTGCCGGTGCCGCTGCGGCTGTCGATGTGCAGGCTGCCGCCGGCGGCCGCCACGCGCTCATGCATGCCGGACAGGCCGCAACCGAGGCGCGGCGGCGAACCCGACAGCCCTATGCCGTCGTCGCTGATGCGGCACGTCACGGTGGCGCCCGCTTGCTGCAGGCACAGCTGGACATGCGTGGCGCGCGCGTGGCGGGCGATATTGGCCAGCGCTTCCTGCACCACGTGGTACAGCAAGACGCCATGCGCGCGGCCGGCGGCGGCGTCGAGCCGGTAATCGAAACGGCAATCAATGCCCGTGGTGCGCCGGAAGTCGGCCAACAGCTCTTCGCATGCTGCTTGCAGCCCGGCGTCGAGGGCGGGCGGGCGCAAGTCATGGATGACGCAGCGCAGTGCAGCGATGCTGAGGTCGACATTGCGCACGATCACGGCCAGTTGCTGCGCCAGCTGGGGCGCCGTGCCATGCGTGCTGGTCTGAAGCATGGACAGGTCGATCTTCAAGGTCAGCAGATGCTGGCCCAGGTCGTCGTGGATGTCGCGCCCGATGCGCTGGCGCTCTTGTTCGCGCGCCTGCTGCTGCCCGCTGGCCAGGCGCTCCTGCTCGGCGTCCGCGCGCAGCTGTTCCAGCGCCCGCAGGCGCAGCGCCAGGCGGTGCTGGCGCCACAGCATCAGCGCCAGCGCACCGCACAGGATGGAGCAGGCCAGCATCAGGGGCAAGGGCGTGCCGGTCTGCAGTGTCGGGCCGGCGGCGTAGCCGGCGTGCAGGGAAGCGAGTGCGCCGGCCGCCAGGCAAGCCAGAATGCTCAGGCGGTACGGCGGGCGTAGCCAGCGTTGCATCATTTTCTCGCTCCCTAAATGTTTTCCAGCAGGCAATGTTCTTACAGAAAATATATTAACCATGGGTTATTTATATTGTCTAAACGCAAAAGCTGCGCAGTTTTGCCGGCCGCCGTGGCTTTCTTGCTGTCGGATGCCGCGGCGCCAGACGGCGGGCACGGCATTTGCACGGAAAGTGTCGTGGCGGCATATAATAGAGGGTTGTCAATCAGCTTTTGCGGTGACGGTGCGGTGCGCCGGCCTCGATGCGTTCGCCCTGCGCGATGACGCCAGCCAGCTCTTAGGAAATACAGTGACTTATAGCATCAAAGAGATTTTTTACACCCTGCAGGGCGAAGGTGCGCACGCGGGCCGTCCGGCCGTGTTTTGCCGCTTTTCCGGCTGCAACCTGTGGACGGGCCGCGAAAGCGACCGCGCCACGGCCGTGTGCCAGTTCTGCGACACGGATTTCGTCGGCACCGATGGCGAACTGGGCGGCAAGTTCAAGACGCCCGAGGAGCTGGCCGCGCTGATCGACAGCCTGTGGCCGGCCAGCTACGCGCCGAGCAAATACGTGGTGTTTACGGGCGGCGAACCGCTGCTGCAGCTGGACACGGCCCTGATCGACGCCATGCACGCGGTCGGCTTTACCATCGCCATCGAAACCAACGGCACCTTGCCCGTGCCGGCCGGCGTGGACTGGATCTGCGTCAGCCCGAAGATGGGTTCGACACTGGTCGTCCACAAGGGCAATGAGATCAAGGTCGTCATTCCCCAGTTCCAGCAAGACCTGGCCGCCTACGAAGGGCTCGACTTTGAGAACTTCTTCGTGCAGGCGATGGATGGCCCCCTGGCCGCGCACAACATGAAGCTGGCCATCGAGACGTGCAAAAGCAACCCGAAGTGGAAGCTGAGCCTGCAAACCCATAAACTCCTGCAAATACCTTAACAAAACAATATGCTGACTATCACACGCAAGCTCGAATTCG
This sequence comes from Janthinobacterium sp. BJB304, assembly GCF_002735765.1. Classification (NCBI taxonomy): domain Bacteria; kingdom Pseudomonadati; phylum Pseudomonadota; class Betaproteobacteria; order Burkholderiales; family Oxalobacteraceae; genus Janthinobacterium; species Janthinobacterium sp. BJB304. The sequence continues at coordinate 39,017 of NZ_PDZN01000034.1, read as the reverse complement.
ACGCGGGCCACCGCATTCCCGACCACAAAAGCCAGTGCCGCAACCTGCACGGCCACCGCTACACGGTGGAAATCACGCTGGTCGGCAAGGTTATCGAAGCGGAAGGCAATTCCGACAATGGCATGATCATGGATTTTTCCGACGTGAAAACCCTGGCCAAGCAGCATCTGGTCGACGTGTGGGACCATGCCTTCCTCGTCTACGAGAAAGACACGGCCGTGCGCGACTTCCTGGCCAGCCTGCCCGACCATAAAACCGTCGTCATCGACCGCATCCCGACCGTGGAAAACCTGGCGCGCATCGCCTTCGAGATCTTGAAAGCGGCCTTTACCGACCATTTCGGCACGGGCTTGCACCTGCATAAACTGGTGCTGCATGAAACGCCAAATTGCTGGGCAGAAGTGACCGATGACTGAAATGCACGCTGGCGCGCAGGACGCGCGCTACATGCAGCTGGCCCTGGAGCAGGCCCAGCACGCGTGGGACCTGGGTGAAGTGCCCGTCGGCGCCGTCGTCGTCAAGGACGGGGAAGTCATCGCCGTGGGCTACAACCAGCCCATCGGCCGCCACGACCCCACGGCGCACGCGGAAGTGATGGCGCTGCGCGCGGCCGCCGAAAAGCTGGGCAACTACCGCCTGCCCGGCTGCGAGCTGTACGTGACCCTGGAGCCGTGCGTGATGTGTTCGGGCGCCATGCTGCATGCCCGGCTGGCGCGCGTGGTGTACGGTGCGGGCGACCCGAAGACGGGCGCCTGCGGCTCCGTGCTGAACCTGTTCGAACAGCCCGCGCTGAACCACCAGACGGCGATCGTTGGCGGGGTGCTGGCCGACGAGTGCGGCGCTTTTCTCAAGCGTTTCTTTGCCGAGCGCCGCCGTGCGCAGGCGGAGGCGCGCAAGCTGGCCAATCCGGCTACCTGACGCCGGGCAGGGCCGCCATGGCTTTGCCAGAATGCCATCCATGCCTTGTCAGTCATCCCTTGCCAGCCATCCGGCTGGCATTTTTATAATTGTTGCGAAATAACATCTGTCTAGACCACTTTGTCATTCTCAAATGAGAATGATTCGTGTTACAGTATTGTTTTCGCCAGCAAACTTTCCTTATGCATCGTTAACACTTTCGTTATCGATCCGGGTTCAAGAGCCAGCCTCCACTCTTAAACCGGACCATCATGACTACTGTGCTTCCGCAGCGCACCGCTGCACCCGTCGTATTCTCAGCTCATCTGCCTGCCCGCCGCCATAACCTGGTGCTGCGCGCCGCCTTGCTGGGCTTGTTCGCGGCGCCGATGCTGCCTGCTCTCGCGCAGACGGCCGCCATCAATGCGGGCACGGCCGCTCAGGAGCCGGCCAAGTTGCCTGTCTTCCCGGAAATCGTCGTCAACGCCAAGCAGGACTATGAACGCCGCGCCGGCACCAAGACGGTCGTCACGGCGGACGACCTGGAGCGCCGCAATGTCACCGAGATGGGCGGCATCGTGCGCTATTTGCCCTTGATCAGTGCGCCGGCGGCGGCCTCGGGCAGCGGCAGCGTGTGGGACGGCTCCGGCAATACCGGTTACAACATCCGCGGCCTGGAAGGCAACCGGGTCAGCCTGGAACTCGACGGCATCTCGCTGCCCGACGCGGCGCCCAAGCCGGACGGAAACACCCTCAACGCTTTCGCCACGGGCCGTGATTATTTTGATCCGGAAACCTTCCGCGAAGTGCGCATCGATTCGGGCACGACGGCGGCCAGCGGCGCCAATCCCGGCCTGGGCGGCGGCGTGGCCTTCATCACCAAGTCGCCCGAGGATTACCTGGGCGAAGGGCAAGACCATTACGTGGCCTATAAATACGGCCGCGCCACGGCCGACCGCAGCAATGCACACACGCTGACGGGCGCCGCCAAAATCGGCGCCAATCTGCAGGGCCTGGCCGTCTACGTGCACCGCGATGGCGAGCAGATGGACAGCCGCGGTACCACGCCCGTCAACCCGGACGACTGGCATTCGAACGCCTTGCTGTCCAAGCTCGTGTGGACCTTGCCTGGCGAACAGAAGCTGGACTTGACGGTCGACATGTTCGAGCGCAAGAACAAGCGCGACCTGCGTAGCAAGGTCAGCACGTATTATCCGACGGGCGTGCAGCAGGATTCCACTACCAAGCGCACGCGCGTGAGCCTGGGCCACGACGTGGTGCTCAAGGATTTTGCCCTGTTCGACCGCCTGACGTCGAAAGTGTATCTGCAGAACGCGAAAACCGAGGACAAGACGCAAGGCCTCTACACGTTTGGCAGTCCGGCCCGGCGCTCGATCGATACCAATTTCAAGAATGACAGCATCGGCGTCACGTCGGAAGCGTTCAAGCAGCTCAATGCGGACAACGCGCTGCTGTACGGCGTGCAGCTGGAACAGCTGAAAACGCGCCGTCCGTGGCGCGAAGACCGCGTCATCGTCGCCACGGGCCAGCATCAGGTCACCAACAAGAACCGCATGGCCGACATGGACACGAGCAAACTGGCCCTGTATGTGCGCGACGATCTCAGTTTCAATCTGGCGGGCAAGAAAGCCGTGCTGACGCCGGGCTTGCGTGCCGATTACCGCAAGAACGAACCGAAAAACCTGCAAACCTATGCGATTGCCGTGCCGAACGCGGCCAAGGAAGTGCGCGAAGAGAGCGACACCTATTTCACGCCCAGCCTGAGCCTGTCCGTGGAAGTCTTGCCGCAGATGAACGCCTACGCCACTTTCACGCGAGGCACGCGCCTGCCGACGGCGGCCGAGCGCACGGGCACCTACGACTCGTTCAGCTATACGGGCACGGGGCAGGGCTATGCCGTGCTGGGCAATGCTAACTTGCGCAAGGAAACGAGCAAGGCGTATGAACTGGGCCTGAAGGGCGACGTCACCAGGGGCTTGAGCATGCACGCGTCCGTCTACCAGACGGAATACACGGACATGATCGACTACGTGATGCAAAAAGATGATCCGGTGAACTACCCGACCATCACGCGCGGCCTGTTCCGCCCGGAAAACATCGGCAATGCGCGCACCTGGGGCGCCGAGCTGACCTTGCGCGCCGAGCTGGGCGCCTGGGCGCCGGCCATGCAGGGCTACCACGTGGACCTGGCGACCGGCGTGGCCAAGGGCCGCTCCTTCAATACCCAGACGGGCGAGAGCGGCGGCCTGAACTCGGTGGCGCCGGCCAAGTCGGCCTTGACCTTCGGCTACGACCATGCGAACCAGTTGTTCGGCCTGGCGCTGACGGCCGTGCATGCGGGCGCCAAGCAGGCGCCGGAAAACCTGCTGATCGGCGATGCCGGCCCGCTGTTTACCGTGCCGTCGTACACCATCTTCGACCTGTCGACGTACTGGAACGTGCACAAGAACGCGAAGATCGTCGTCGGCGTGTACAACTTGACGGATCGCAAGTATTGGGACTACGCCGCCTCGCGCAGCCTGGCCGCCGGCACCACGGCCGCCAGCCGCGCCGAGATCGAGCGCTACGCCAAACCGGGCCGCAACGTCGCAGCCAGCCTCAGCGTCAATTTCTAAATTTTTACCGGGGAGGGGCGCCTGCCCCTCTTATTTTCCATGTTTGATTGAATGGTCTCTCTATGAAGTTATCCAAACTCGTTCTATCCCTGCTAGGCAGCCTGCTGATTGCAAACGCATATGCGGCCCCAGCCACCCTGGCGGAACGCTGGTCCACCTTGCGCACGGAACAGCCGAAGCTGCAGATCCGCGACGCGGCGCGCGCGCTGGGTGTGTCGGAAGCGCAATTGCTGGCAACCAACATCGGCAAGGGCGTAACGCGCCTGCAGGCGGACGGCAACCAGCCGCGCGAAATCATGCGCGCCGCGCTGGACCTGGGCGTCGTGCAAGCGATCACGCGCAATGAAAACGGCGTCATCGAAACGACGGGCGTCGCCAGCAAGTTCAAGCAGGCGGGCGACAAGTCCGAGCAGGCCGACGCCAAGGACCCGGAAACGGAAGCGCGCCAGCGCAATATCGCGGGCGGCTACCTGGGCGGCCAGATCGACCTGCGTTTCCACTTTGAAAACTGGAAATACGCATTTGCCGTGGAACAGCCTGGCCGCGATGGCAAGCCGACGCGCAGCCTGCAATTTTTTGACGCCAACGGCACGGCCGTGCACAAAATCTACCTGCGCAACGAGCCTGGCGTGGCCGTCTACGATAAATTGGTGGCCACCTTCCGTGCGCCGCAGCAAAGCGCCGAACTGAACGTGCTGGCCGTGGCGCCGAAGGCGGCGGAAAAGCCGGACAGCGAGATCGACGTCAAGGAATTCCATCTGGCCTGGAAAGACATGACGGACGTGCACCAGTTTGCGCAAATCATGCGCGAATTCCACCTGACGCGCGAGCAGGCGCTGCGCCTGGCGCCGGCCGGCGTGGTCGAGCGCGTGACGCCGCAAGCGCTGCGCACCCTGCTGGAAAACGCGGCCAAGGACAAGGTCGCCATCATGGTCTTCCTGGGTAATGAAGGTTTGACGCAGATCTACAGCGGCAAGATCGAAAAAACCATGGCGGCCGGCGGCTTCTTCAATGTGCTGGACCCGGACTTCAACCTGCACATCCGCGACACGGCCCTGCGCAGCGGCTGGGTCGTCAAGCGCGGCGGCGTCACGTCCGTCGAATTCTTCGACAACGACGGCACGCAAGTGGTCTCGTTCTTCGGCGTGCGCGAGCGGGGCAAGCCGCAGCCGCAAGCGTGGGTGGACCTGGCCGATAGTCTGCCAAAGGCAAAATAAGGTTTTTGCAAGTTGATGAGTATCAGCACGTGACAGAACCGCAGCGATACGCCGTAGCTGATGTCATGTGCGACCAGAGCAACACTTCAGCTGGGTGCCGCGTGCCGGTCTCATGTCTGAAGCACAATAGTGGTATGCTGATTGCAAGGCCGCAGCGATCGTGCCTGCGTGCTGGTTCCTGAAGAGAGGCAATCATGGCAACCATCATGGCGAACGGCCTCAACATAGCTTATGAAAGCCACGGCAACCCGGATGATCCGTGCGTGCTGCTGGTCATGGGCCTGGGCATGCAACTGATTGCCTGGCCGGCGGACTTCGTCGAAGGCATCGTCGAACAAGGTTTTCGCGTCGTACGTTTCGATAACCGCGACAGCGGCCTGTCGAGCAAGATGGCGCAGGCGGGCAAACCGTATCTGCCGCTGGCCTACGTGAAAAACCTGCTGGGCTGGCCACTGAAAACTTCCTACACCTTGAATGACATGGCGGACGACGCGCTGGGCTTGCTGGCGGCTCTGCGCATTGCCCAGGCGCATGTAATCGGCGTGTCGATGGGCGGCATGATCGCGCAAGTGATGGCGGCGCGCGCGCCGCTGCAAGTGCTCAGTTTGACTTCCATCATGTCGAGCAGCGGCCGGCGCGGCTTGCCCGGCCCCACGCGGGCGGCACGCAATGCCCTGTTGCAACGCCCGAAACGCAATGCCAGCCGCGCCGAACTGATGGCGCACATGGCGGCCACCGTGCGCGTCATCGGCAGTCCCGCCTATCCCGTGTCGGAAAAATTGCTGTACCAGCGCATCGAAGCGGCGTTGCAGCGCGGCAGCTGCCCGGAAGGCGTGGCGCGGCAAATGGTGGCCATTGCCGCCTCGGGCGAGCGCACGGCTTTGCTGCCCAACATCAGCTGCCCGGCGCTGGTGATCCATGGCGCGGCCGATCCCCTGATCCCCGTCGCCTGCGGCATCGATACGGCGGCGCTGATTCCGGGCGCCACGCTCGAAGTGATCGAAGGCATGGGGCACGACATGCCGCCCCAGCTGATCGAGCGCCTGCTCGCCTTGATCGATGTGCATCTGCAAGGTAAGATGGCGCCCCAGATGCGCTCCCAGCCAGCCTAGGCGCGCCCACCACTTTTGAAGGCACGGGCATTTTGAAGACACCTGAAATTGGCATCGCCATCGTGGCGCCGGGCGGTTGCGCGCCCGATGACGCGGCCGTGGCGCGCGGCATCGCCCGCCTGCAGGCGCAAGGCGCCACCGTCCACACGTACTACGACCCCGCACACAGCTTCCAGCGCTTCGGCGGCACGGATGCGGGCCGCCTGGCGCAGCTGAACACGGCGGCAAGCGACCCGGACGTGCAAGTGGTGCTCGCCTTGCGCGGCAGCTACGGCATCAGCCGCATCCTGCCCGACATCGATTTCGACCGCATGGCCGCCAGCCGCAAGCTGTTCGTCGGCTACAGCGATTTTACTGCCTTCCACATGGGCTTGATGGCGAAAACGGGCCGCGCCAGCTTTGCCGGCCCCATGATCTGCGATGATTTTACGCGCGACGAGCCCGAGCAATTTACGCTCGATCAACTGTGGTCGTGCCTGACGGGTCCAACGCACACGGTCACGGGCGCGTCCGTTGGCAATCCGCAGGTTGATGTGGCGGGGAAATTGTGGGGCGGCAATCTGGCCATGCTGGTCCACCTGCTCGGCACGCCGTATTTCCCCGAGATCGACGGCGGCATTTTGTTCCTGGAAGACGTCAACGAGCACCCGTACCGGGTCGAGCGCATGCTGCTGCAATTGCTGCACGCGGGCGTGTTCGAACGCCAGCATGCGGTCGTGCTCGGTGACTTTTCCGCCTATAAATTGAGTCCGATGGACAAGGGCTACGATTTCGACGTCATGCTGGCCTACGTGCGCGAGCGCCTGCCCGTGCCCGTGCTGACGGGGCTCGAATTCGGCCACATCCGCCGGCGGGTCACCTTGCCGTTCGGCGGCCAGGCGCGGCTGCAATCGGATGCGTCCGGTTTCAGCCTGCAGGTAAACGATTACCCGACCCTGGCGCGCCCCTGAACTCCCTGAACGCTATTCACGCCAAACCCGGCAGGTTGCTGCAGCTCGACGTGCTGCGCGGCATCGCCGTGTTTGGCATCTTACTGGTAAATATCTGGGGCTTTGCCTGGGGCACGCTGTCCTTGCGCTACGGCACCTTGCCGGCGCAGCCGCCCGTGCTGGACCAGCTCGTCATTTTCGGCGTGGCGGCGCTGGCGCAATTCAAGTTCTACCCCATCTTCGCCTTCTTGTTCGGTGCCGGATTTGCCCTGCAAACACGTTCACTGAAACGCCAGCTGGGCGGCTGGGAAGCGGCGCAAGCGGCGTATAAACGCCGGCTGCGCTGGCTGCTCGTGTTCGGCCTGCTGCACGGTTTTCTTGTCTGGAGCGGCGACGTGCTGACCTCGTATGCTGTCGCCGGCATGCTGATTCTGCCGCTGGCAGCGGCTAAACTGAGCGGCATACGCAACCGCGCCTGGCTGGTGGCGGCCGGTTTTCTGCTCTTCATGTGTTTGCTCATTCCTGTGGGCCAGCAGGGCGGCGCGCCGGATACGGCGCAGGATTTGCAAAACTTCGCCGCCCGCTACGCGACCTACACGCAAGGCAGTGTGTGGGCCGTGGCCAGGCTGCGCGCCAACGATTTCCTCGTCTCCTTGCTGTACGCTGGCGTCATGCTGCCGCACATCATCGTGCTGTTCCTGCTGGGCATTTTGTCCGTGCGCTGCGGCTGGTTGACGCAGCCGTGGCGCCACGAGCGCCTGTGGCGCCGCGTGCGCGCCGTGGGGCTGGGCGTGGGCTTGCCATTCAACCTGCTGGCGGCGGGGGCCGTCGCGTGGCAGGTGGCCGATCCGTATCAAACCGTGTTTGATACGGCCCTGTTCGAAGTGGGCCTGTTTGCCGGCGGTCCCGTGCTGGCGGCCGGTTATGTGGCGGTGCTGATGCTGGCCGGTCCCTTCCTGCTGCGCTGGCTCGGTGCATGGCTGGCGCCCGTGGGACGCATGGCGCTGAGCAATTATCTGCTGCAATCCTTGCTCGGCACCTGGCTGCTGCAGGGGCCGGGCCTGGGCTGGGGCGCCACACTGCGTCCCGCCGAGATGCTGGGCCTGGCGGTCATCATCATGGCGGGGCAGGTGCTGCTCAGCCACTATTGGCTGCGGCACTTCCGCCAGGGGCCGATGGAAGCGCTGTGGCGCCGGCTGGCGCGCTTGCCTGGCTGAGTTAGTCGCTGCCCCAGTCGAAGGCGCCTTGCGGCGACGCCGGCGGTGGTGCCTTGGCCTTGGCGGACGGCACGAGGGGATTATCGACGGCATGCCACTCGAACAGCTCCACGTCGAGCATGCAGGTGCGCGCCAGGTGCAGCGCTTGCTCGGACGTCAGTGCGGGGGCTAGCCAGCGGTGCGCGTCTTCCAGGCTGACGGCGACGGGGCGGCGGTCGTGGATATCGACCATGCCGCCCAGGCTGTCGGCCGTCACCAGCACGAAACCCGCTTCTTCCCGGTTGAATTTGTACGGCCCGAACTGGGCCAGCGCCAGCAGAAACAGCGGCGCGCGGTCCTTGCGGTGGATGTGCCACGGCTGCTTGCTGCCTTTTTCACCCGTCCATTCATACCAGCCATCGACGCAGACGATGCCGCGCCCCGCGCGCAGCAAGGGTTTCCAGTAGGCACTTGCCAATTTTTCCAGCCGGGCATTGATGGCGATGAGGATCTTTTTCTTGCCGGGGGCGGGCACGGCTTGCGCGGCCCAGGCGGGGCGGTAGCCCCAGAAGACATCGTCGACCCGCTGCACACCATCCTGGATATGCAGCACGGGCCGGTACGTGCCGGGCGACACGTTCAGGTGCGGTTCGGCCTCGCTGTCGAACACCGCGTCGGTCCAGCCGAACGATGACGCCAGCACGCGCGCCGTGTCATTTTGATCGAATCGTCCACACATGCCGAAATCATACCCGATCGCCTGGTGCCACGAGCGCGGCGCGCGCCCTTTTCGTGAGTGTGGTCAAACGTACAGACTTGGGCGGCCGCAAGGCGCACAGTGGAACCCAGTCAGATCCCTGACGCTTCTTGCATCGGAGGAATTATGCCTTTTGAAAATCCCACCATCCACAAAGGTTTTACCATCAGTGCCACGGCCAGCCAGCGCCGTGATGGCCGCTGGGTCGGCTCATATGTCAGCCAGAACCAGGCGTGCGGCGCGTATGCGGACACCTGCGATTACGACGATTGCAGCAATGAAAAAGAAGCGCAGCAAGTGGCCTTGTCGGTAGGCTGGCGCCTGGCCGATGGAGTGCCTGCACGCTGAAACGGCCTTAGCGCTTGCCTCGCAGGGCCAGCAGCAAGCCGGCGAGCGGCAGCAGCAGCGCGGCGCCCAGCCGTACGGAGGTCCGCGACGCGACCTCCACGCCCAGCACATGGGGCAAGGCCAGCAGCAACAGGGGCGCGGGTACGGCGATCGCAAAGAAAAACAGGTACCACGAGTAGCCATTCTTCTTGGCCAGCAAGGCGATCAGCGCGCAGCCGACCAGGAAGACGAGCGGTAAATTCACAAATTCCATGGTGTTGATTTTTCATCCGGGAAAGCGCGTCATTATACGCGCCACCCTGGATGGCCGGATGCGCTTGCCGGCGTCAGTTGCCGACGAAATCCGGCGGCTGCGGCGCCTGTTTTCCGGCCATCGGCCCATCGGCCGGCAGCAGCGCCTTGATGGCGCCGTTATAGATGAGTTCCTGGGCATACGCCGATGCCTCGATCAAGGCCGCATGCACGGACTTGAAACTGCTCGGCGTTTCTATCAGCACGGGCTTGGGGTACACCTGCAGGGTATCGCCGCGCTTGCTGATCAAAATCATGCCCCGGTAGCGCCCATCCTTCTCCAGCGCCCCCGCCACATGAAATTCATAGCCCCGGATCTGGTGTTTTTGTTGCTGATCCATGTTTGCCGCCTCCAGACCTGATTGTCATGGGCCTGACCATGCCACGCGTATCGAACGGCAGAGTGTTTGATCTCGATCAATGCCCCAATTCTTGACCACGATCCAACGCACGTCACGACGGCTGGCAAAATCGAAGCGAGCGGCGCCGATTTGTGGCTAAGAAGCGCAACCGCACATAAGTACGGTGAGCATCGCAGGCCGCAAAGCGCCCCGCGCAGCCGATTTGGCCAGCCGTCATCAGCCAGCGCGAATGGCGCGGATCTGTTGGGCTGTTTCCTCGATCTCGCGATACGCTTCCTGAATATAGCCATTGACCGGGTGCCCGTCCATCCACTCGAAATACGCGCGCTCGTCGTGTTTGATGGCAAAAGGGACGTGGTGGTCGCGTATCGACTCGGCCGTTTCGCGTACCATCGAGGCAAAAATCAGCTCCAGAGTTTCCATGGTGGTCACCTTGCGAGACAGGGATGCAGAGTAATGAATGTAGCACAAAGCGCGCTGCCGGCCACGCCGGCGCTTGTGCCGTGCGCGGCCAGGCTTCAGGCCGGGTGGCCGATATGCTCGTACAAAATGACGCAGCCAATGACGATCAGCACGAGGCCGCCCACCAGTTCGGCGCGCCGCCCGGCGATGGTGCCGAGCACGCGGCCCAGCATCACGCCCAGGGTGACCATGACGAAGGTGGAAAAGCCGATGGCGGCCGCCGTGACGACGATATTGGCGCCCAGCAAGGCCAGGCCCGCACCCACGACCATGGCATCGATGCTGGTCGCCAGGCCCGTGACGGCCAGCACCCAGAACGAGTGCGATTGCGCGGGGGCTTCTTCCTCGTCCGCGTCGGACAGGGCATTGCGTATCATCAACAGGCCGATGATGCCCAGCAGGCTGAAGGCGATCCAGTGATCCCACGCTTCCACGTACGGCGCGGCCACGCTGCCCAGGGCCCAGCCGATGATGGGCGTGATCGCCTCGATGACGCCGAAGATCAGCCCCGTGCGCAGCGCCTCGCGCCATTGCGGCTTGTGCAGGGCTGCGCCCTTGCCGACGGCAGCCGCGAAGGCATCGGTGGACATGGCAAGGGAGAGGGCGGCGGTGGCGGCGAAATTCATCGTTGGCTTTCAGTAAAACCTGGCTGGGATGGTAGTGACAAACTATAAACCCGGCGATTTTACCCTACGTACAGCACGACTAACGAGGCCAGCAGGCAATAGGCGCCAAAGAAATACCAGCGGCCCTGTTCCAGCCAGCGCGACAGCCAGCGCAAGGCAAGCAAGCCGGCCAGGAACGACAGCAGCATGCCCAGCAGGCTGGGGCCGAGCAGGTGCAGCAGGCTGTTGCCGTGTTCCAGATGCTCCAGGCTGCCATTTGCCACGGCCTGGTAGAAGCGCCAGCCTTCCTTGGCCAGCACGGCCGGCGTCAGCACGACGGCGAGGGCAAAGCTGAATTCCTCGGCGCGGCGCTGCGGCACGCCCATGGCGATGCCGGCCGAAATGGTGGCGCCCGAGCGGGAAAAGCCGCGGAAGGGCAGGCACAGGCCTTGCACGGCGCCGATCACCATCGCCTTGCCGATGGATAAGGTGCCATGCTGGCGCGCTTGCAGGCGCGACGACACAATGATCAGCACGCCGGCGGCGGCCAGCGCGGCAGCCATCAGTTTGGCGTTGCCGAACAAGTGCTCGATTTCAAAGCCGGGTGCATCCTTGCGCATGAAGTGGGTGATGCCCTTGAGCAAGCCGAAGCCGACGATGCCCGTCAGGGCCGTGGCGGCCGCGAGCAGGAGCACATTGCTGCGCAAGGCGCTGGCCGAACTGAAATACGTGGCGCGCCAGGATGCCCAGAAATACACGATGACGGCGAACATGGTGCCGGTGTGCAGCATCACGAGCAGCATGGTCAGTTCGGGCGACGTGGGGTCCAGCCCCATCCATTTTTCCGCCATGATGACGTGGGCGGAGCTGGACACGGGCAGCAGCTCGGCGAAGCCCTGGACGATGGAAAGGATAAATAATTGCAAAAAGCTCATGGCGTACGGGACTCAGGCGGGAAAAGCAGGGCCGCCGATTTTACCCGCCGTAGCGTGTGCCTGAGCCGTGCGCGCCATTACAGTTTGTCCATGTTGGCGCAAGCGAGCAGCACGCCGAGGGCCATCAGCAGCGTGCCGATCAGCCGGTCGATGGTTCGCTGGTGCTTGATCATGCGCAAACGAAAGTTAGCTTGCGAGAAAAAGATGGCCACCAGGGCAAACCACGTGAGGTGGATGGCGGACATGCACAGCCCGTAGCCGAACTGCACACTCAATGGCGTGCCGGGCTGCACCACCTGAGTGTAGGTGCTGATGACGAACAAGGTGGTTTTCGGGTTCAGGGCATTCGTCAGCAAGCCGTTGAGCAAAATTTTATGCCGGGGCACGCGGGTGCCGCCATGCAGGTCGATGACGAGGCCCGCGCGGTTGCTCCAGGTCTTCCAGCCGATCACGATCAGGTACACGGCGCCCACGGTCTTGATCACCGTAAACAAGGCCGGTGAGCTGGCGATAATCAGGCCCACGCCAAACATCGTATAGAACACGTGCACTTGGACGCCCAGCGCGATGCCGAGCGCGGCCAGCAAGCCCGCGCGGCGTCCATGCAGATAGCTGTTGCGCGTGACCATCGCGAAATCGGGGCCGGGGACGATGGCGGCCAGCAGGGTAATCAATGCAACGGCAAGCAATGCAATCATGTGTCTTCCTTGGGGAGTGGCGGCCGCATGGCGATCAGTGAGTATTCATCGCCTGTATGGGCAAGAACCTGTGCCCGTGCCGGTGGCCGGAAGATGCATTATCAAGCTACTGGCGGCCGATGAAAAACGATGATATCTTGCCGATATGTGTGAGAAAAAGTGACATATCATGACCGGACAGACAGCACTCGGCAGTTTGCGTTTCTTCGAGGCGGCGGCCAGGCTGGGCAGTTTTGTCCAGGCGGCGGACGAGCTGCACGTGACGCACGGGGCGGTCAGCCGGCAAATTCGCCTGCTGGAAACGTCGCTGGGCACGGCCCTGTTTGAACGCCGCAACCGGGGCGTTTTCCTGACCGCGCCGGGCGCGCAGTTGCGCGATGCCGTCCAGCAGGCGTTCGAACGGCTCGACGCCGCCCTCGATGCGGTGCGCCAGCCGGCGCGCCCGGCGCCGCTGGTGGTGTCATGCGAGCCGACGATCGCGATGAAATGGCTGATTCCGCGCCTCGGCGATTTTTACCAGCGTCATCCCGACGTACCGCTGCACCTGTTCGCCTCGGGCGGGCCGGTGGCGTTCCAGCGCGATGCGGTGGACGTGGCGCTGCGCCGCAACGATTTTGCGTGGGATGGGGGATTGCATGTGGAAAAGGTGTGCGACGAATGGATCGCGCCCGTGTGCGCGCCGGCCCTGATGCGGCAAGGCCGGCTGGACCTGTCCGTGCAACGCCTGCTGCACACGGCGTCGCGCCCGGCCGCCTGGGCGCACTGGCGCGCCGCCGGCACGGACGACGGCAGTAGTTGCCACGGCCACGGCGACAGCCAGACCTACGAGCATTTCTATCTGAGTCTGCAAGCCGCTTGCGCCGGCCTGGGCGTGGCGATCGGCTCCGTCTTCATGGCGCGCGAAGACCTCGACAGCGGGCGTCTCGTCGCGCCGCTGGGTTTCCGGCGCGACGGCAGCGGCTATTTCCTGCTGTCGCCGCTGCCGTTCGACGGCGATGCGCGCCGCACCGCCTTGCTGCGCTGGCTGCGCGAGCAGATGGGGCAGGCGCTGCCGATGGCGTAGCCGTGTCGCTTACTGCGGCGCGGCGGCCGGCTTGAACACGGCACGGAAAGCTCGCAAGGCTGCCGGTTGATAGATCGTGCCATGGCTTTCTTCCGGCATCTTTTCCTGGTGCCATTGCAAGCCGGGCGGCGCCTGTTTTGCCAGCACGTCGGCCAGGCGCTGCACTTCGATGGCGATGCCCGCTTCGCTGCTGGATGCCAGGTACAGGCTGTGCTTGCCCGGCTTGCCCTTGGCCAGCAGGGTCGCCGCCTGGCGCGGCAGGGCTCCCTGGTTCCACCACAGGCTGGGGTCGAAGGCCAGGTAGTGGTCGAACAGCTGCGGTTCCAGCAGGTATGTTTCCACCACGAACAGGCCCGCCAGCGATTCGCCGACAATGGCCGTCTCGCCCGTCGTGCGGTAGCGGCGTTTGACTTCCGGCATCAGTTCATCGCGGATGAAGGCCCGGTAGGCTGGCGAACCGCCCACGACGGGCGCGATCTTGCGGTCTGCCGCGCTGTCCGTCGGCCCCGTCAGGTCGCGCCGGCGCTGCGTGTTTTGCATGCCGACCAGCATGAACGGGCGCATCGTGCCGTTGGCTACCGACACCTGCAGCAAGCCGGCCACGTGCAGAAAGTCTTCGGCCACGCCGCCGTCCGGCATGTACAGCACGGGCAGGGGCGCGTCGGGCGGCGTATCCCAGGCGCGCGCCACATACACATTGATGTGGCGCCGTTCCTTCAGCGCCTGCGAGTCGATCGTGAAACTTTCGCCGATGACGAGCGGCGTGGCCGCGCTGGCGGCAGCGTTAGCCGTAGCGGCGGGTGCGGCAGTGGCGAGGTGGACAGAGCTGGACAGCAGCAGGGCGGCGGTGAGGTGCAGTGCAAGGCAAGAGCGGCGCATGTTTTCCCGTGATAAATAAGTTGAATGGATGGCATGTACGCGTATAGACATGCCACCAAGCAATTCTATCTTATCTTTGAGGCAGTCTTACTTGATCGTCAAGAGTTTGCGCTCGCGCACGATCCCCGCCTTGTCGATCGTGTAGGCAACCAGCAGCGCGCCATCCTCGGCGCAGGCGTGGCAGGTGATCAGGGGCGTGGAAAACAGCACGCTCTGGCCGCCATCGGCGGTCGCCGTGCTGCCAATAAAGTCGGCGAGGGCGAACGGGACAGAGTCTGGGTGGGCGGCGGCAAACGCGCGCCAGGCCGGTGTGGCGCGGTCTTCCTCGCGCACGGAGTCCTCGTCGACGTCGATGGCGGCGCCATCGCTGCCGATCAGCAGACTGCCTTCATTCGTGTTGGCGCGGAACGGATAGTTGACGGTGGCCAGCGCCGCCTTGCCCAGCGGGCGCCAGGCCGAGATGAAGCCCGCCTTGTTTGCCTTGACCAGCATCTTGGCGGCGGCGATGGCTTGCGGGCGGGCGCCCGAGCGCTGCATGGTGCGCAGCAGGCAGACGTCGGGCGCCGTGGGCGATTGTTCGCTGCGGCAAGCCGACAAAGAGCGCTCCTGCCACACGACGCGCGCGTCGATGGGGCCCGTCTCCAGGGCATGGGCAGCCTGCATGGCGGCCAGGCCGCCGACGGCAAGGATGGCGCAGCCGGCTACGTGGCGGGAAAATCGTGTGGACATGGGGATGCCTTTCAAGAGCGGAAACAGGAGAGTCTCCGATTATAGGAGGGGGCTGGCGTCCTTGCCCACACGAAACGGCCTTGCTGGCGGGCGGCTTGCGCCTCGTTCAGCGCCTCTTTGCCGCCGCCTGGCGCAGGGCCTTGGCTTCCTGCTTGTTGGGAATGTGCGGGCGCGTGGCCAGCTCCGCCTTGACGGCGGCGATGGCGGCGCCGAACTGCTGTTCGGCCTGCGCCGGGCTGGCGCCCGCATAATCCTGCTGATTCGATTGCGCGGCACGCAGCCGGCGCAGCAGCGCCAGCAATTGCCTGGCGTGCAGGGCAGGCAAGTCTTGCGCCAGTGCTTGCGCGACCACCGCGCCTTCCACATGGTCGGGGTCGATCAAGCGCAGCAAGGCCAGGCCCGCAGGCTGTGGTACCGGTGTCAATTTGTCCATTCAGCCATTCTAAACGAGGTCGGGATTACAGGTATTCCCAGATTTCATCGAAGGTTTCGCGGGCGAAATCGTTGCGCCAGGCTTCCGAGTTCTTTTCGCGGCTGACGGCGAACACGGCGCGCCACGTCTGCTTCGGCGAACTCGTGTAGGTGGCGGCGATCTTTTGCAGACCGGCCTTGCATTGCTCGACCTTGCAGCCGCTCTTCGCCAGTTGCTGGGCGGCAGGCGCCCATGCCACGGGCACCTTGACGACCTGGCATTCGAAGCTGACGGCAGCCGTCTGCATGCCGTTTTCCACCGTCACCGGGGCCGCCTTGGTGGCCTGGCACGCGGCGCCATTCTTGGCGGCGATGACATTGGCGGCCAACTGTTCGGCGGCTGGCGTCACGGCCGCGCGCATGGCGGCAGGGAACAGATCGGCGATCAGCTTGCCGGTTTCCGTCGGGAACTTGGCATCGGCCGCCTTCAGGTCGCTGTACGACGCGTACTCGGCGCTCTGCTTGCCCGCCAGGCGGGTGGGGCGCAGGTAAGCGTTAAGCTTGGCGACGCTCGCTTCATCCTGGTTGACGATGGTCTTGATGTACAGGTTGGCCACGTCGACGGGCGCGAGTTCGACGGCGGTTTCCGCGGCGATGGCGGGCTGGGCCAGCGCCACGGCGGCAAAGGCTGCCGCCAGCAGGGCAGTGCGCGATGTTGTTACTGTTTGGTGCATGTATTTTCTCCACGATTCAATGTCAGGCGCCAAAAAATGCCTTATGGCAACTATGGCGCCCGCATTATAAATGGTGAAAGTCATAATGTTGCGCACAGAAGGTGGCGCACCTCAGGCATCCGCCTTGCTGGCCGCTTCCAGCAAGGCCAGCAGCAGTTCCTTGCGCCGGCCTTGCGCCTTGCGCGCCAGGGTGGCCAGTTTTTCCAGCTTGCCCCAGATGGGATACAGCATGTGCTCGACCAGATAGCCTTCCAGCCCTTGCAGTTGCTGGCAGAACAGTTCCAGTTTCTCCACCTCTTCCAGTTCCGCCTGGATCTTGACCTTTGCGTTGTCCGTGCAAGCGCGCAGGCACGCCGCCAGCACTGGAGCGGAGTCGCGCGTGACGCCATATTGCTCGGCAAAGGCCGCCGTGAACTGGTCCTGCACGGACTGGTGTTCCTCGTCGACGTTGGCCATGTAGTGCTGCACCAGCGGGAAATAGCGCGCATCGAGCAGGCCCAGCCCGAACGTGGCGTAGCTGCCGGGCATGCAATTCTTTTCGCCTTCCGTGTCCGCATAGAATTCGAATTGCTCGATGGCGGCGCGCGCATACGCTTCCAGTTGCGGCTGCAGGGCGGCGTAGGCGAGGGCGTTGGCAAAGAAGCGGTGCGTATCGGATTTCGCCAGTCCCTTGATCGGCAGGTATGCCTTGACCTTGGACTTGAGCTTGATCTGGCAGCTTTTCGGAAAACCGTTGTTCAGCAAACGCGTGATGAAGGCCAGCGCCTGCGCATACGCACCTTCCTCTTCCCGGGCTATCGTGATGCTGATGGTGGCAAACACGTCATTGGCGCGGCATTCCAGCTGCGCGTTTTTCAGGTGGATGGCGTCGGGCGCGAAAGCGCCGCTGCCTTCCTTGAGCATGCGCACGGCCCGCTCGCTGCCCAGTTCGCGCGCGATTTCCAGGAATTTCAGGCCCTTCGACTTGGCGTAGCTCGGTTCATGGCGCAGTATCATGACGGCGCCATATAACAGGAGGTCGATCGGCCGCATGGCCTGCGCATCGAGCGCCACGGTCGCTTTCAAGGCGTATTCGGTGGCGCGGTAAGCGGACTGGGCGCGGTCGTAGTATTGCGGCAGGAACTCGTTTTCCGCCCAGCCGGTGATGGCGCGGATGATATCGTGACGGTGTTCGGCCAGCGTGTCCGGGCTGGCCTTGTTCAAGGCCTGGATGCGTTCGAATTGCGCGATGGTCCAGGCCACGTCGAGTTGCGGGAACAGTTGCTTGTCGAGCAGGTGGCGCGTGAGGAAGAAGGTTTCCAGCTTTTCCGTCGGATCGGTGCCGTGCGTGAGCTTGCGGTCGACATATGCGTGTATGCGTTCGAGCAATAGTTGCCGTTTATTGTCATTCACGTATTCCAGCAAGGTCAGGTGCAGCTTGCGCTGCGCCGTCTGGAATTTGCCGCGGAACGTGAAGCGGTAATCGATCATCGGCGTGTCCACCAGCGGCGCCAGCCGCGCTTGCACCAGCGCCGTCAGCTGCGGCGCGATCAGGTCGCGCACTTGCGCATCATCAAGACGGGCCGGCGTTCTGGAGCGCTCATCGTCGTCGTAACCGAAGTCGAAATCGTCAGCCGTCGTGCGGCCCGGTTTGTAGTCGAGCAGGAAATCGTTGAAGATGCCCACTTGCATGCCTGTCCGGTCGAGGGACGACTGCAGATCGGTGCGCTGCAGGCGCTCGTCAAACCACGCATTGATGGCAGCCATCATTTCTGCCGTTGCCAGTTCTTGAAGTGTGCTCATCTATTTCGCTTTCTCATGCCATGCACGCGACAAAGCCAACGCATGGCGTCACGAGCAATCTTTAATATAAATCATTATTTTAAGTGCTGGGGCCTGGCCGCAACAAGGGCCGCACGGCTGTCAGGAGGGGGCGGTGAGGAAGCGCGGGTCGATTTCGTCGGACTGCGGGCCCACGGTGATCGTGGTGTGCCAGCCCGATGGCTTGTCATTGCCATCAAACAAGGCGATGCGCGTGTGGATGAACAGGACCGAATACACGCCGGATTTCATGTCGCGGTTCAAGTCCCAGTGCATGAGTTCGATCGCTTCGCCCATGCGCGGCAGATGGGCACCCGGCGGCAGCAGAATGTTCTGGTTGATGAATTCCCGGCTGGGGCCCGGTTCCTTGTGGCGCGGATCGATGTGGCGGAACGAGACGCTGGTAACGATGTTGCTCATGCATGGCTCCTGCCTGGTGATGTACCTGACGACAATAGCACAGGGGGAGGGCCGGGACGTGCGCCGCACGGCCCCAAGGCAGGCACGCGGTTGAATATGTACGGTAACAGACGGTAGTTGACGAGCCATCGCGCTACGCTTGCTTGTTATTGATCATTGAGATTGCCGTACACGTCATGATGCATTTATTCCTAGCAGAAAACCGCGCCGAGCTTGAGCGTCATTGTTCGGCGATTCCGTCAGTCAGATGGTGCCGGGGGCCAGCGGAACATACGCACAGCGGGATGCCAGCCCATGCCCTATGAAATCCTGCGCGACAGCATCGCGCTCGAGCCGGCGGGCGATGCCATTCGCTTCCATTTGTCCGTCTTCGGGGCGGAAAAGACCTGCCGCATCACCGTGACGGCCTTGCACAGCCTGGACCAGGAGCAGGGCGGCAACTTGCTGGACATCTTCGACAGCCACCGCCTGCGCATCGGCCAGCGCGCCTTCGCTTACCTGAGCCGCGATCTGCTGGTCAGCAGCGTGGTCTTGCGCGCACTTGATTTTTAGTTACTATTTCTTCTGCCTGCACCCGTGTCCTGGCCAGCTATGGTATTTCCGCACAGATCGTCAAGTAAATGCAGGTATGGCTGGACGGAAATGTTACATCTCGGTATTCTGCGCATCTGATACTTATTTCTATACAGAAAAAGGTAAGAGGGCGGTTCGGGCCGGCGGCATCGCGGCGCGCACTGCCACGCAAGGTCAGGCATGCAAAGGTGAAGTCGTCCGCTTGCTGAGCGAAACGGTCATGTTTCGGCTCGCGGCGGGCAGGGAACAGTGCTGTCATCTTTAAAATAGTAGGAGAGGTTGCTCATGGATGCAGAAAAGGATGTTGTGTACGGTACAGAAGATTTGTTGATGAGTTTGTGCAACTCGGTGGTTCGGGTGCTCAACGTGGCAACACAAAGCAAGGTCAATTATTCGGGCATGGTGCAGCGCATCACCAAGACGGGCCTCAAGCCCGACATCGGCTGCTTCGTGATGTTCGATGGCGGTTTCACGGGCCTGGTGGTGCTCAATTTCGCCGCCGATACGGCGATGGAAATCTACGAGCGCTACATGTTGCACATGGGTATGCCGAAGTCGGAGCTGGCCAGCTTCTACACGTCGGACGAAGTGTCGAACATCATGGGCGAACTGATGAACCAGATTGTCGGCGACTTCACGGGCAAGGTGCGGCGCGAGCTGCAAACGAACATCACCCAGAGCCAGCCGAAGATGCTGGTGCTGAACAAGCAAGTGATGCTCAGCGTCGATACGCCGCTGGACCGCCCGGAAATGCGCCGCGTCACTTTCTATACGGAAAAGAATAATATTTTCTATCTGGAACTGGCGATCGACCGTACCGAGTTCATCAAGCTGCACGATTTCGATTCGCGCGAAATCGACGCCGATTCGCTGATGGATAGCGAGTATGCGAACCGCGAACGCGACGCCGCCCCGGCGCCTGCAGCGGAACCGGAAGACGACGACAACGCCGACCTGCTCAAATCGCTGGGCATGTAAGCAGCGGTATCGGAGAGCAGCTGGCGGCCGGTTTGCCGCCGGCCGCTGCCGTTGACAGCCTACAGGGAGCCTACAGGGTCTTGCTCATGAAGACCCGGCTCGTCCCTTCGGGACTGCAGGCGATGTCGCCGAAGCGGCGCCAGCCGCGGCGCTCGTAAAATTCGGGCGCCTGGAAACTGATGGTGTACAGCACCGCCGAGGCGCAGCCGCGCCGGCGGCCTTCCTCTTCGAACTGCGCCAGTACCTGGCTGCCCAGTCCCAGCCCCCGCAAGGCGGCGGGCAAATAAAACAAATCGAGAAACAGCAGGCCCAGCGAGGTCCGGCCCATGGCGCCGCCCAGCACGCGCTGGCTGTCGCGGTCGCGCACGACCACGCTCAACACCTGTCTGTCCTGGTATCCCGTGATCGCATCGTTATAGGCGTTCAATCCGTCGAGGATGGTTTGCTCGACCTCCGCATCGATCGTGGCGCTGACGGAAATGGTGTACGGCAAGGCGTGGTGCTGGTTGGCGGGCATGGCGGGCAGGAAAATAGTCGATAACTGTATAAATATACAGTATTTCGACTATTTTTGCCCGGCTTGTTGCGGCAACGTTAATGTTTCCATGCGGCGCATGCCCACCATGCCGCTGTGCTGGCTGTCATCGAGCGACCAGTATTCGAGCGCATACGCATAGCTGCCATCGATGATGGTCAGCGATTCCTTCTGGCGGCCGTTGGGCGCCTTGTAATACAGGCGCCGCGCGGGCCGGCCATCGACCGTGTGCCTGAACGCCTGCGGGCTGAGGGAGGCCCGCTTGCCCGCCTTGCCCGCCATCGACATTGCCGTGATCGTCACGTAAGCGCGGTCCGGACAGCGGGCCAGCAGGTGGGCGCCGCTCAGGACGGTCGCTTGCGCTGGCTCAAGCGGAAAGCCGAACGGTTGCACGCCGACGATATCCTGGCAATCCATCTGCTGCGCCAGGGCCGTCAGCGGGGCCGGGTCGAGCGCGCTGGTCCAGTGTTTTTCGGCCGCTTGCGCCTGTCCCAGCGCCCAGCGACGCTCCAGCTCGGCGAGCGAGATGTCGCTGGGCACGGGCAGCGGCGCGGGAGCGTCGGGATCGGCGGCGCTGGACGTTTCCGCCTGCATGCGCGAGCCGACAGCGTGGCTGCGCTCGGCTTGCTCAAGCGGGCCGGCAGCCAGGGCCGTGTTGGCGAGGCAGGCGGCGATGGCCAGCGTAAAAACATGTTTGGTCAGCATGGGGATCTCGTGGAGGCGCATCTTCCTTGATCAAAAAGATGTCGAACGGCTGAGCCGCACCTTGGATGATTATGGAAAACGCTGTGTGGCAGAAAATACAAACTCGCCATAAAAAAAAGTATTTTTTAGTACCACAGTGATATACATCAATAAGATTGTCACACATATACACAAATCTCGCTACCCTGCCTGAGGGCTGTTCCATTTCGCATGTTGCGCCAGCCCTTACCTTAAGTCATTGATTGTTAAGGCTTCCATTCACTGCAGATAGGTGGCGGTGATGGTGTCCATCCGCGCCAGTCTGCTCTTCGGCTTTTATTATTTTGGAAAGCAAGACAGGCTGGACAGAGTGCGACAGCTTATCCGGCTGCCTGCAGGGCAGCTCTGCTTGCGGGACGCGATGGTGCGATGTTTTCTGATGCTCACAGTCCATTCGGAGGCTGGATGTTGAAACGACAGTTATTGTGCATCGATTTGAGTGGCAACGGTTCGCTGCATGAGGCAGGCATGCAGCAGTTTGGCGTGGCGTGGGAAGGCTGGCAAGTCTGCACCGTGACGGGCCTGGCGGCCGCGGCACGTGCGCTGCGCACGCACACCTTTCCCGTTGGGGTACTGATTTCTTCATCCGATGGGCTGGGAGAAATCGACAGTTTCCTGCATCAGCACTGGGATATGCAATGGGTGGGCATTTTTCCGCCACGCGCCCTGCAGACGGCCGCATGCCGGCGCCTGGTCCGCGAACATTGCCATGATTACCACACTTTGCCTGTCGACCTGCTGCGGCTGCGGCATACCCTGGGCCATGCGTATGGCTACGCCACTTTGCGCGAGATGCCGGAAGCGCCGCTGTGCGCGCTGGAACAGCCGGGCATGTCGCTCAAGGGCAGCGGCATCGCCATTAGCCGTTTGCGGCGCCAGATCCTCAAGGTCGCCGCTGCCAGCGCGCCGGTGCTGATCTGGGGCGAGTCGGGCAGCGGCAAGGAACTGGCAGCGCAAGCCATACACTGCCATTCGGCGCGGGCGGCAGGCCCCTTCGTGCCCATCAACTGTGGCGCGATTCCAGCCGGCCTGGCGCAATCCGAGCTGTTCGGCCATGAACGGGGCGCCTTCACGGGAGCCACGCGCGACAAGCGGGGCTTGATCGAGTCGGCAGCCGGCGGCACGGTATTT
The DNA here is from genome assembly GCF_002735765.1 of Janthinobacterium sp. BJB304. Classification (NCBI taxonomy): domain Bacteria; kingdom Pseudomonadati; phylum Pseudomonadota; class Betaproteobacteria; order Burkholderiales; family Oxalobacteraceae; genus Janthinobacterium; species Janthinobacterium sp. BJB304. The sequence goes on along the minus strand of NZ_PDZN01000034.1, from coordinate 16,575 downwards.
CTTGACGAGATAGGCGACTTGCCGCTCTCCTTGCAAACCAATTTGCTGCGCTTCCTGCAGGAAAAAACAATTTACCGGGTCGGCGCCACGCACAGCACTGCCGTGGACGCGCGCGTCATTGCTGCCTCGCATGTGAATTTGCTGGAGGCAGTACAGCAGGGGACGTTCCGCGAGGATTTGTACTACCGGCTCAACGTGCTGGCGCTCGATGTTCCTCCTTTGCGCGAGCGGAAGGAAGACTTGATGTTGCTGGCAAACCATTTTTTTGCCACCTATGTGTCGGAGCGGGCGCCGCTGGTACGCGGCTTCAGCCACGCCGCCGTCGAGGCGATCTGCAACCATAGCTGGCCGGGCAATGTGCGCGAATTGATCAACCGGGTGCGGCGCGCCATGGTGATGGCGGAAGGCAGGGCGATCCTGCCGCAGGACCTGGGCTTGTCGCTTGCGGACGCGCCAGGCGCCGATGTCGAACTCGGCAGTATTCGCTGGCGCGCGGACCGTGACGCCGTGCAGGCCTGCCTGGCCAGTGCCGGCAGCAATATCAGCAAGGCCGCACGCGACCTGGGCGTGTCCCGCATGACGCTGTACCGGCTGATCAAAAAGCTCAATATTGAATGTTGAACCTGGCGCATCAGGGGCGCGTTTCCGCCCTGCGTGCGCAGCGACGCAGCGGAAGGGTGTAACAGGATTGAGTCAGCGGCAGGATGGGTAGGCCACCTTGCAAGTGCTTGATTCAGTGTAGATATTTCTGTGGTTGCAAGCGGGGGCAGCAAAGCGGGTGGCGCAGGGCTGCGACAGTTTTCTGTTTTTTGTTTGCCAAGTTTCCAAGGGGAATGCCATGCAAGCCGACGATCATGGAATAAGACGTTGCAATTCAATGGCTTGGCCAAGTTCTTTATTGCTGGCACCAAATTTGCTGTGAAGCTGTGGACCCGACGCTTCAGTCTGGTGCCAGCATCCTGATTAACTTTTAAAGAGGAAACTGCAATGAAAAAAACTCTCATCGCGGCAGCGGTAGCGCTGGCCTTCGGTTTCAGCGCCCATGCCCAGAACAATGGCACGACCAAGGTCGACAATGTCACGGGTGTCAATACCCAGACGGCGAGCAATGCCACGACGCAGTCCGGTGCCGGGCCCGGGGCAAACGCGCATTCCACCGCCACGCAAGACAATAATTCAGACCAGAATAACGACAAGAGCACGGGGCAAAACAACAGCAGCGGTGACGCGAATGCCACCGCGTTGGGCTCATCCGCGGCAAACAATGGCGGCACCAGCAGCAATAGCGTGGCAAATGCCTTCAACACCTCGACGGCGACGGCAGCGAGCACCCTGAGTGGCGCGGTGTCGGGCAACACGGTGAATAACATCGGCAATGTCGCCACCAATAACGGCAATACCAGCGGTGGCGCAGGCAAGGGTGGCATAGGAGGCAGTGCGCAGGGGGGCAATGCCTACGGCAAGGGCGGCTCAGGCGGCGCGGCGGCCGGTGGCGACGGCGCATCGGGCGCGCAAGGGGGGAACGCCAGGAATGGCAGTGCCATCAATGGCGCTGCGACGGTGGGCGACAGCACGGCCGGGGCAGGTGGCGCGGGTGGACTGGCCAAGAATGCCAGCAGCGGGGATGCCGGTGTGGGCGGCAAGGGCGGCGCAGGTGGCCGTGGCGCGGCCGGCGGTGATATCTATGGCGGCAACGGCGGAAAGGGCGGCCTGGCAGGCGATGCCAGTGGCGGCGCTGGTGGCAATACTGGCCGCACGACAGGCGGTAGCGGCGGTGATGGCGGCAAAGCCATCGGCGGTCCAGGTGGCGACGGTGGCTACAGCCGCAGCGCCGCTGGCGGCTCTGGCGGCAGCGGCAGCGCCAGTAGCGTGGCCAGGAATGCGGGTGGCGGCGTATCCACCTCCGGCGGTGGCACTGCGACGGGCGGTGCCGGTGGTGCCGGTGGCACCAATACGGCCGGTGCCGGGGCCGCAGGCGGGGCTGGCGCCTCCGGTGCTGGCGGCGCTGGCGCCGCCTTGACGAGTATGGGCGGCGCCGGGGCCGCGGCAACTGGTGGTACCGGCGGTGCAGGTGGCGCCGGTGCGGGTGGCACCAGCACTGGCGGCAACGGTGCCACTGGTGCCGCGGGCGGAAATGGCGGCAGCAGCGGGATGGCGCAAAACACGGGTGGCGCCGGCGCTACTGGCGGCGCTTCGAGCAATGGCAACGCAAGCAATGGCTCGCCCTCGAACGGCAGCGCCATTGCCGGTGCTGGCGGCGCTGGCGGTGCCGGTGGCGGCAGCAATAGCGGCGGCGCCGCCGGTAACGGTGGCACCAACACGGGCGGCGCGGCAACCGGCGGTACCGGCGCTGGCGGCACGGGCGGTGCCGGCGGTGCGGTGGCTGTCAATGCAGGCGCCTTCGATATGTCCAACACCATGAGCGGTACCGCGCAGTCGGCGGCAGGCTTGCTTGTCATCAGCCAGAACAGCGGCATTTCTTCGCTGATACAGCAAAGTGTGACGGTGCAGGCCAATCTGGCAGTGGGACACTAGGCGAGCCGCTTAGTGTCAGGCTCCGCCGTGGCAATGTCGCGGCGGAGCATCGCAAGTCATGAACAAGGGGATGAGCATGCGCCTTTTTTTTCATTCGATATGCTGTGCCAGCCTGGCCTGTCTTGCCACAGGTGCCATGGCTGCACAGGAAGCAATGGCGCTGCCCTTGCTTGCCGGGCCAGAGTTGAGTCTGCCGATTATTACTGCATCGCCAACTTCGCTGACCGCGCTGATGCCGCTGAAGGCGGATGGTGCCTTTGCCGGGGGCCTTGGCCGGGCCGCTGGCGAATACGCGCTGGACCAGGCGCGTGGCGGCACCGAGACGATTACCAATGAAGCGCGCCTGAGCGGCTTTGTCACCGGAAACTCTGCCAGCTACGTCAGCACGGGGGCCAACACGATCGATGGCGCCGCGTTTGCCAACGCCTCCGGCATCCCGATCGTCATTCAGAATTCGGGAGCCAATGTGTTGATCCAGAACGCCACCATCATCAATTTGCAGTTGCGCTAGGCATGGCCACGCCTGGCTCACTCGCGCTGCTCATGCTGTGTCTGCCTTTGCTTGGCGGCCTGGCATCTCCAAGCGCGGGCGCAGCCGATATCGGCGCGTTCGGCGCCCGCTTCGAGGTGCCGCTGGTCAGCATGCGCGAGGCGCGTTTCCAGCGTACCTTGCACCAGCAATACGATTTCAGTTGTGGCTCCGCCGCGGTGGCCACGCTGCTGACCCATCACTATGCCGATCCAGTGACGGAAGAGTTTGTTTTTGAGGAAATGTATAAGCAAGGTGATCAGCAAAAGATACGCAAGGAGGGATTTTCCTTGCTCGATATCAAGCGTTTTCTTGCAACCCGTGGCTTTCTGGCCGACGGGTTTCAGTTGCCGCTGGATAAGTTGGCTGAGGCGGGCTTTCCCGCCATCGTGCTGGTGGCCGAAAAAGGCTACCGGCATTTTGTCGTGGTCAAGGGGCTGAGCCAGAGCCGCGTGCTGATCGGCGATCCTGCCGGCGGCACGCGCGCCATGCCGCGTGCCGGTTTCGAGACGATCTGGCAGGGCCATTTGCTGTTTGTGATCCATGGACGCGCGACGACGGCCGCACCGGGTCCCGCCGCGACCGACGTGGCAACGCAGGCGGCCCGCTTCAACGATGCGGATGACTGGCGTGCGGCGCCGCAAGCGCCACTGGGACAGGCGATCAGCCGCAGCGGCCTCGATCAGCTCACCATGCCGAAGAATGACGGTGGAAATTTCTAATGGCGGGAAAACGCCACGCTGGAGGATGTATGTACAAGAAAGAGCGGTTGATTGCGGCCAGTCTGGCGTGTCTGCTTGTTGCCGTGCAGAATGCCGGCGCCGAGCCGCCGGCGGCGGGATGGACGGCGGTCAGCGAGGAAACGCTGGAGCAGGCACGGGGCGGCTTCGACGTGCCAGGCGGCTTGAGCCTGTCTTTCGGGATAGAGCGCCTGGTCAGCATCAATGGTAACGTGGTGTCCAGCGTGGCGTTCACGATTGCCGACGTGGCGCACCTGAGCGTCGAGGAAGCGAGCCTGGCGCATACGGCAATCGCGTCGATGAATGTCTTGCAGAACGGCGCCGGCAATGTATTTTCGCCAGGCCCGATGGCGCAAACGATGGCGACCACCGTGATCCAGAACAGCTTGAATGACCAGGTCTTGCGTACCCAGACGATCGTCAATAGCAGCGTGAACAGTCTTCAATTGCTGAAGCTGGCGAACTTCCAGGACACCTTGCAAAATGCGCTGGGCACGGTGGCAGGTCCCAAATAGGGTTTTCAGCAAGCCGCCTGGATTCGCCGGGCGGCATCGTGCAGTAGCACCGGGCCGTTGCTGTCGTGCTGCCAGGGCTGGCTACTGATAGGCAGGGCTTGTCATCGGGAGAGACTATGCGGCATCTTTACTTATTGCGATCTGGTACGGCGGGTGTATCGGCTATGTTGCTGTGTGCCGCCGTTCAGGCCCAGCAAGCACCCGGCGCCGGCCAGGACGATCTGGCGGCGCAGCTGGAAAGCCTGAAAGCGCAACTGGCCGAACAGCGGCACCTGCTGGAGGCGTTGCGTGCATCGATGCATGAGCAGCAGCGCCGCATCGATGTGCTGCAGGGCGCAGAACCTCTCGACAACAGCCGCCTGGCCAGGCAGCGGGGCACGGGTTTGCGCAGTGTCTATCTGACGCTGGCGGAGGTCCAGGACGTCGGGTCCGCTCCGCAGGTGCCGCCGCCAGCGCCGCAGCCGGTGGGACAGGCGCCCAGCCCGCCCGTCCGGCCGCCCGAAGTGGCGCCGCTGTTCGAGCAGCCCGGGGTGCTGACGCCCAAGGGGGCATACGTGCTGGAACCCTCGATGCAATTCGGTTACTCTTCAAGCAACAGGGTCGCCCTGGTCGGTTACACCATTATTCCCGCCTTGCTGATCGGCCTGATCGATGTGCGCGAGGTCAAGCGCAATACCCTGACCGGTGCGCTGGCCGTGCGTACCGGCCTGAGCAACCGCCTGGAGGTTGAAGCCAGGGTGCCGTATGTCTATCGCTCGGATGCCACCGTCAGCCGCGAACTGTTTACCGGCACGGCCTCGGAGCGGGTGTTCGACACCAGCGGGCGCGCCCTGGGCGATATCGAGGTGGCCGCCCGTTACCAACTGAACAATGGCGGCGCCGACAAGCCATATTATGTGGCCGGCCTGCGCTTCAAGTCGCGCACCGGACGCGATCCCTTCCAGGTCGTCACGGACTGTACGCAGCGCTGCGTGGGCGAGAATGCGACAGGCACGGGCTTGCCGCTGGACTTGCCCACCGGCTCCGGTTTCTATTCCCTGCAGCCCAGCCTGACCTGGCTGTTTCCCTCCGATCCCGCCGTATTCTTTGGCAGCATCAGCTACCTGCACAGCTTCAAGCGCACTGACGTCAGCCGCCTGGTGCTCAATGGCGTGCGCGAACCGCTGGGCACCATCGAACCGGGGAAAATTTTCGGCGTGAATTTTGGCATCGGCCTGGCGCTGAATGAAAAGGCGTCGCTCAGTCTGGGCTACGATCACAGCAGCGTTGGACGCACGCGTCAAAATGGCGTGACCGTGCCCGGCTCCGTGCGCACCCAGCTCGGCACCTTGCTGATGGGTTTTTCGTATCGCCTTGGCAAGGACAGGACCTTGAACGTGTCGGTGGGCGCCGGTCTGACGCGCGATACGCCCGATGTGTCCATCTCGGTCAGGCTGCCGATGACCTTTTGATTGCGGGCGGCGGGCAAGGCAGCCCGGCAGGCTGCCGCTCGCTCGCCGCTAGCGGCCAGCCATCGCCGACGCAATCTCGATCGAACTCAGCTTCCAGTCCCACACGCCATGGCGCTGCAGGACCAGTGCGCCGTCCTGCGCATTGCCGTCTTGTGCGCGCACGACGAAGGTGTTCAGGCCGGCATAGCCTGCGGAATACGCGGCTTTTTTCCGGGCGCCATCGGCGGGCGCGTCCGCGTCGCCTGCGGCTCCCGCTTGCGGGCTGACGGCGCTCTTGTTGACCAGCGCGACGACACCTGCGGGCGAGACCATGGCATCGACCATCTTGCCCAGCATGGCGCCGGCGATCGACTGGCCCAGCGCGGCCAGCGGGTTATCGCTGCCGGCGGTCGCCGCGATGCTGCGCGCCATGCTCGCTTCGAGCTGGGTCTTGACGCTGGCGCGCAGGGCGGGGAAGTCCACGTGTTCGGCCAGGGCGTCGGCATTGCGCTCGGCCAGGGCGGTCTTGATCTGGTGCAAGGTGTAATACGGCGCAGCGTAGGCGGTGGCGGCGACGGCAATGACGGCCAGGGCCGCGGCGACGGTGATTTTTTTCAAGTGAAGCCTGTGATATGGAGGGGTGGAAACGGATGCCCCGCAGCGTATCCGTTAAATTAAAATACGGCAATCATATTTTCTTGCCATTATTTCTCCGCATGTGCTCCGGTCGCCCTCGGCGGACCGCTATAGAGTGATGAGGGTGGGTGCTGTATAATGGGAGAAAAGTATTTAACTAGCTGTTTTAACTGAATAAAGACCCAATATCACATGCTATCTACAGCAAATATTACGATGCAGTTTGGCGCCAAGCCATTGTTTGAGAATATCTCCGTCAAGTTCGGCGACGGCAACCGCTATGGCTTGATCGGTGCCAACGGCTGCGGCAAGTCGACGTTCATGAAAATCCTGGGCGGCGACCTGGACCCGTCGGGCGGCAACGTCATGCTCGACACCAACGAGCGCCTGGGCAAGCTGCGCCAGGACCAGTTCGCGTTTGAAGACATGCGCGTGCTCGACGTGGTCATGATGGGCCACACGGAAATGTGGGCCGCCATCCAGCAACGCGACGCCATCTACGCGAACCCGGAAGCGACGGACGACGACTACATGCAGGCGGCTGAGCTGGAAGGCAAAGTGTCCGAATACGACGGCTACACGGCCGAATCGCGCGCCGGCGAACTGCTGCTGGGCGCCGGTGTCGCCATTGACCTGCATCAAGGTCCGATGAGCAATGTCTCGCCAGGCTGGAAGCTGCGCGTGCTGCTGGCGCAGGCGCTGTTCTCGAATCCGGACATCCTGCTGCTCGACGAGCCGACGAATAACCTGGACATCAACACGATTCGCTGGCTGGAAGACGTGCTCAACGAGCGCAACTCCACCATGATCATCATTTCCCATGATCGCCACTTCCTGAACCAGGTGTGCACCCACGTGGCCGACATGGATTACGGCACCCTGAAGATTTATCCGGGCAACTACGACGAATACATGTTCGCCTCGACCCAGGCGCGCAACCAGCAGCTGGCCAACAACGCGAAAGCGAAAGACAAGGTTGCGGAACTGCAGGAATTCGTGCGCCGCTTCGCCGCGAATAAATCGAAGGCCCGCCAGGCGACCTCGCGCGCCAAGCAGATCGAAAAGATCAAGGTCGACGACATCAAGCCATCGTCGCGCGCCTATCCGTTCGTGCGCTTCGACGGCGAAAAGAAATTGCACCGTCTGGCCGTGGAAGTCGAGAACATCTCGAAAGGTTTTGACCGCCAGCTGTTCAAGAACTTCAGCATCATGGTTGAAGCGGGCGAACGCATCGCCATCATCGGCGCCAACGGCGCCGGCAAGACCACCATGCTGCGCTGCATCGCGGGCGACATCGCCGGCCTGCAGCCGGACCAGGGCCGCGTGAAGTGGGCGGAAAACGCCAACGTCGGCTACATGCCGCAAGACCCGACGGAAGATTTCGCCAAGGACACGAACCTGACCGACTGGATCGGCCAGTGGACGAAAGAGGGCGACGACGACCAGGCCGTGCGTTCCATCCTGGGCCGCTTGCTGTTCGGCGGCGACGATGTGAAAAAGGCCGTCAAGGTACTGTCCGGTGGTGAAAAGGGCCGCATGATGTACGGCAAGCTGATGCTGGGCCGCCACAACGTGCTGATGCTCGATGAACCGACCAACCACATGGACATGGAATCGATCGAATCGCTGAACATCGCGCTGGAAAAATACGCGGGCACCCTGATCTTCGTGTCGCATGACCGCGAATTTGTTTCCTCGCTGGCCAACCGCATCATCGAAATCAAGGAAGATGAAGTGGTCGATTACCGCGGCAATTACGAGGATTACCTCAAGAGCCAGGGTATCGATTAATTTGTACGCTAACGTTGGGTCGGATTACGCGCTGTGCGCTAATCCGACCTACGTCAGGGTGAGTTCCCCGGGTTGGTCGCGTAGGTCGGATTAGCGGGGCCGCCGAGGCGTAGCGTAATCCGACATTACAAGGCAAACCACCGAGCACCACACCGACGCGCCGCGGTTCATTCGTTCCGGCGCACCTGCTTCATTGCAATCGTGCCGGTCTATCCCGTTTTTGTTTGACACAGCCATGCAAACTTTAGCCATCAAATCCGTCGAGTACGAACATCCACAAGACGGAGCCAGCTGCACTGCCCACGCCTGGGCACGCACGCCAGCGACGCCGTCCCCGGCCGAAAAAGCCGAACTGATCACGCGCATCAAGCGCCTGCTGATCGAGCGCGAAGCCGTGCTCGTTGCCCACTATTACGTAGATGCCGACCTGCAAGACCTGGCCGAAGCCACGGGCGGCTGCGTCTCCGACTCGCTGGAAATGGCCCGCTTCGGGCGCGACCATCCGGCCAAGACCCTGGTCGTGGCCGGCGTGCGCTTCATGGGTGAAACGGCGAAAATCCTCAGTCCCGAAAAAACCGTCCTGATGCCCGACCTCGACGCCACTTGCTCGCTCGACCTCGGCTGCCCGGTCGATGAATTCACGGCCTTCTGCGACGCGCATCCGGACCGTACGGTCGTCGTCTACGCCAACACCAGCGCGGCCGTCAAGGCGCGCGCGGACTGGATGGTGACGTCGTCGATCGGCCTCGACATCGTTGCCCACCTGCATGCGCAGGGCAAGAAAATCCTGTGGGCGCCGGACAAGCACCTGGGTTCCTATATCCAGAAGCAGACGGGCGCCGACATGCTGCTGTGGCAAGGTTCCTGCCTCGTGCACGACGAATTCAAGGGCATCGAACTCGATTTGCTCAAGGAAGAGTATCCGCAAGCCAAGGTGCTCGTGCATCCGGAGTCGCCCGCCAACGTGGTGGCCCTGGCCGACATGGTGGGCTCGACGTCGCAAATGATTGCGGCAGCGCAAACCATGGACACGGACACTTTTATTGTCGCCACCGACAACGGCATCCTGCACAAGATGCGCGCGGCCGCGCCAGGTAAACGCTTCATCGAAGCACCCACGGCCGGCAACAGCGCCACCTGTAAAAGCTGCGCGCATTGCCCGTGGATGGCCATGAACGGCTTGCTGAATCTGGCGCAAACGCTGGAAAACATGCACAACGAAATCCACGTCGATCCCGCCGTCGGCCAGCTGGCCGTGCGTTCGATCAATCGCATGCTCGACTTCGCCGCCGCCAAGAAGGCAGGCCTCAAGCCGGGCGCGGACCTGGCAAAAGAAACCACATTGTTCCAAGGAATCGGTCCAGCATGAGTACCCTCGTTAATTCTTTCGCCCCCTTCGATCCCGCCCTGGCGCGCGCCTTCGAAGGCAATCTGCTGGCCGCCTTGCTGGAAGACGTGGGCCAGTGCGACCTGACGGGCGAGCTGGTGCCGCCCGACCACATCGTCACGGCCCGTGTCATCGTGCGCGAAGCGGCCGTGCTGTGCGGCGCGCCATGGTTCGAAGGCATCATGAAAAGCCTGGACCGCAGCATCGACATCGTTTGGCATTATGCCGAAGGCGACATGATGACGGCCGACAGCGTCGTCTGCACGATTGAAGCGCCGGCGCGCGCCTTGCTCACGGCCGAGCGCAGCGCCCTCAATTTCCTGCAGCTGCTGTCGGCCGTCGCCACGGCCACGCGCCAGTATGTCGACGTGGTGGCCGGCACGAAAGCTTCCATCCTGGACACGCGCAAGACCTTGCCGGGCCTGCGCCTGGCGCAAAAGTATGCGGTGCGGGTCGGCGGCGGCAAGAACCAGCGCCTGGCCTTGTATGACGGCATCCTGATCAAGGAAAACCATATCGCGGCGGCAGGCGGCGTCAGCCAAGCCCTGGAAAACGCGCGCAACCTCGACGCGGGCGTGCCCGTGCAGATCGAGGTGGAAACCCTGGCGCAATTGCAGGAAGCCTTGGACGCGGGCGCCGTCTCCGTCTTGCTCGATAATTTCAGCAACGACATGATGCGCGAGGCCGTGGCCCTCACCAACGGCCGCGCCTTGCTCGAAGCGTCGGGCGGCATTAACTTCGACACCGTGCGCGCCATCGCCGAAACGGGCGTGGACCGCATCTCGATCGGCAGCCTGACGAAGGACGTGCGGGCCACCGATTACTCTTTGCGCATCGTCGGCTGATGAGAAGAGCGGGGCGGCGCCTGCTGGCCTTGGCGCTGCTGTGGCCGGCGTTTGCCGTGCCTTTGCCGGCGCCGGCGCGCGAGCTGCTGGCCGTGGGTGCGCAGTTCGAGCGCGTGTTCGAATATCAGGACAGCGGCGAATACGGCGGCCTGGGCGCGGAACTGCTGCGCGTGATGGCGGCGCGCACGGGTAACACCGTGCGTTTTCGCATGGTGCCGTGGGCGCGCGCGCAAGCCATGCTGGTGCAGGGCCAGGCCGATATCCTCATCGGTCCCTACAAGACGCCCGAGCGCATCGCCAGCATGGCGTTTTCCGACAAGCCGTTCTACCAGGACCAGATGGTCTTTTATACGCGCCAGGACGCCAGTTTCGGCTGGGATGGCGATTACGCGGCGCTGAAGAACCGCAGGGTGGTGCTGCTCAATGGCTGGGCCTATGGCGCGGACTGGGAGCGCGTGCGGCCCGGCCTGCAGGTCAGCGTGGCCAACAATGTGGAAAATGGCTTGAAGATGCTGGTGCACAGCCACGTTGACGTGTTCATCAGCAACCGCCGCAATACCGACCCCGTCATCGCCCGTCTCGGCTATGGCCGCCAGGTGAAACCGCTGCCCAGAATCATCGAACTGCAAAACGGCTATTTTGCCTATCCACGCTCACCCGCTTTCGACAGGCTGCGGCTGCAGTTCGACCAGGAACTGAATAACCTGATCGAGACGGGCGAATTGAAACGACTGGGCAAGCGCTACGACGTCGGCACGCCCTGATGCGGCATCCCTGGCTTTCCTCAAGGCGCCCGCCGCCCCCATAGAATATTGTTACCCTGATAAGGCCTCTGCGCGCTACCATGGATTGCCGTGCATTTTTTGCGCGGCTTAGAACCATTGGTCTGCCGTAAGGTATTTACAGGCAACAAAGGAGATTGTCCATGCGGGAGGGACACGGGGAGGACGCGTGCGCAACCGCTGCCAACCTGGAAGAGGCGCAGCTGCTCGGCCGTGTCGTGGCCGGGGACAGGCGCGCCTTCGAGGCGCTGTACCGTGCCTACTTCCCCCGTCTGACCCGGTTTCTGGGTCGGATGACGCGCAGCGCGCCATTGATCGAGGAAATCGTCAACGACACCATGCTGGTGGTATGGCAAACAGCGCAGCGCTATGATGGGAGTTGCAAGGTGTCGACCTGGATCTTCGCGATTGCCTACCGCAAGGCATTGAAAGGTTTCCGCAGCTGCGACGAACCATTGGAGTCCGACATGGAGTTGTATCCGGGTGGCCCGGAGCTGGAGCCGGAGTACGAACTTAGCCAGCGGCAATTGGGATGTGCCCTGTCGGCGGCGATAGGCGCATTGCCGCTGCCGCAGCGCATTGTGGTGCTGCTGACCTATTATCACGACATGGGCTATAACGATATCGCCGCGATCATCGGCTGCCCGGTCAACACGGTCAAGACGCGCATGTTCCACGCGCGGCGCAAGTTGCAGGAGCTGCTCGAGCGGGCGCGGGAGGACTACGAATGAACGGACGCATCGTCAAGCCGGACGAGCCTGCACATCAGGCCGCGCGCGCGCTGTTGCCATGGCTTGCGACTGGGCAATTGCCAGCGCGCGATGCACGCATGCTCGAGCAGCACCTGTCCACATGCAATCTGTGCCAGGGTGAGCTGGAGATCGAGCGCCAGCTGCTGGCGGCGACCCGCGCCGAAGCGGATGAGGACCTGCCGCCTGCGCAATGCGATGTCGAGCGGGCGCTGGCGCAACTATTGCCACGACTGCCCAGGCAAGTGGCCCGGGAGCGGCCTGCGCCACGGTGGCGCTGGCCGGCCTTCCATCGCCTGGCCTGGATGCCCTGGGCGCTGGCACTGCAGTTCATCGCCATCCTTGGCCTGGTTCTCCTGGTGGCCAGGCCCACCTTTGATCAGGGCGCTTATCGCGGCCTGGGCGGCGCGGCCGGCGCCGGCAACTTGGTTGTCCTTTTCAAGCCTGATACAGCAGAGAAAGAGTTGCGCCGCATCCTGCAAGCGAATGACGCGCGTCTGGTCGATGGCCCGACCGTGACCGACGCCTATCTGCTCAATGTGCCGGAACCGGCGCGTGCCTTGACCCGTCTGCGCGCCGAGCCGGCGGTTGTGCTGGCCGAAACGCTGGATGGGGGAGGTCCGCCGTGATCCTGCCGCGCCAGACCATGCCTGCGCTTGCCTTGCTGGCACTGCTTGCCGGCAGCGCGCCGGCCCACGACGCCCCAGCACTTGATGATGCCGTGGCATCCGTTCCCGGTGGAAATGGCGCCGTGCCGCCGCGCCAATTGCTGGTCATGCTGCGCCTGCCCGCCCCGCACTACCGTCCGGACGCCAGTTACGGCGGGCGCTACATCGACGATGGCGGCCGCAGCGCGCGCCGCCGCATTACCGAGGACCTGGCGCGGCGCCACGGCCTGAAACTGGTCGCCGACTGGCCGATGCCGGCGCTGGGTCTCGATTGCTACCTGTTGGAATACGGGGAGGGAGAGCAGCCACAGCGCCTTGCCGACCTGTTGTCGCGCGATGCGCGCGTGGAATGGGCCCAGCCGGTCGGGCTTTTTTCCGGCATGGGGGATGTCGATCCGCTGTATCCGGTGCAGCCCGGCGCCCGCTATTGGCATGTGGACGCGCTGCACCGCACGGCCACCGGACGCGACGTGACGGTCGCCGTGGTCGACAGCGGCATCGACAGCAGGCATCCGGACCTGGCCGGGCAGGTGGCGCTCACGGAAAATTTTGTCGATGGCAGCCCTTACGCGGCGGAGGCGCACGGCACCGCAGTCGCTGGCATCATCGCGGCGCGCGACGGCAATGGCGGCATGCTCGGCGTTGCGCCGGGTGCGCGGCTGATGGGTTTGCGTGCCTGCTGGCAGCAGCTGGACCACAGCACACGCTGCAACAGCTTTACCTTGGGCAAAGCGCTCAACTTTGCCATCGTGCACCAGGCAAAAATTATCAACCTGAGCCTGTCCGGACCGTCCGACCGCCTGCTGGAAAGCCTGCTCGATGCCGCCCTGGCGCGCGGCATCAGTATTGTCGGCGCGCTCGATCCCCATGGTGGGGCGCGGGCTTTTCCCGCCTCGCACGCAGGTGTGATTGCGGTCGCGCAACAGGACCACGCGCACCCGGTCGCTGCGCCGCCTGATGCGCCGCAGCATGCCGTTCGGCTGGCGCCCGGACGCGACATTCCCACGAGCATCCCTGGCGGCGGTTGGCGCTTCGTGTCCGGCAACTCGTATGCGGCGGCGCATGTCACTGGCTTGCTGGCCTTGCTGGCCGAATTGCGGCCCGGCGCCATGCCAGCGCAACTGGAGAGTTTGCTCATGCCGGAAACGCGCTTGAATGCTACTATCGACGCCTGTGCCACCATCGCGCGCGCCGCTGGCGCGTGTCCCTGCTCATGCGCAACAGCCTCCGCTATCCTGCCTGCCGGCCCGGGTCCGTGATTGCCACTGCCACTGCCGGTGCCGTGCTGCTGCTGTGCGCCGGCGCTGCCGCCGCCCAGGTTGGCGGCAACATCGCGCTGCTCTCCGATTACCGCTTTCGCGGCGTTTCGATGAGCGATGGGCACCCCGTGCCGCAGCTCACCTTGAATTATGACGACCCGGACAGCTGGTACTGGGGCGTGCAAGCTTCGGGCGCCAGCCTGCACGAACGGGGCGGCACCCAGCTGATTGCCTATGCGGGCATGGCACGGCGCCTGGCGTCCGGCTGGAGCTGGGAAGCGGGCGCCAGCAGGTCGGTGCTGACCCGCGATCACGGCAGCGACTATGGAGAATGGTATGCCGGACTTGCTGCCGAACGCATTGGCGTTAGACTCTATTTCGCGCCCCATTATTTTGGACGCGACATGCGCACCTTGTACGCCGAAATAAACGGATTGCATCCCTTGCAACACGGGTTCAAGCTGGTGGCCCACATCGGTGTGCTGCGCCCGCTGTCGCACCCTGGCATGGAGTCGGCCAGTATGCGCCGCGACGGCAGCATCGGCCTGGCAGCGGCACTGGGCGACTGGAATGCGCAACTGGCCTGGGTGGCCAGCTCAGGCGGTGCGCCGCGCTCGGTCTATTACGTGGAAGCGGCGTCGCGGGCAGTGGTACTCAGCGCTGCCTATTCTTTCTGAATGGCAAATTGGCATTTTTTTCGCGGAGGCGAAACCTTTCAGGCGTGCGCGGGTATCAACGGGCAGCGACATTTTTCCCACCACGCCGAAAGGAAGCGCCATGAATACGCACCATGTCAGCAGGATAGCCTGCGCCTGCATCGCCGCGTCGCTGTTTGCCTGCGGCGGCGGTCACGATGACGGCAGGAACCACATGCCGCCCAGCAGCAGTGCCTATGCGGCCACCAGCCTCGTGTCGGACACGACAGCCTTGCCCGCCGCGCACACGGACGCCAACCTTGTCAACGCCTGGGGCGTGGCCTTCAATCCGCGCGGCTTCGTCTGGGTGACCGATAACGGCACGGCGAAGTCCACCTTGTACGATGGCAACGGCGTGCCGCAGTCGCTGGTGGTCAGCACGCCGGCAGGGCCCACGGGCATCGTATTTAACGGCACGCAGGATTTCAAGCTGAGCCAGAACGGCGTGACGGCGCCCAGCCCCTTCATCTTTGCCAGCGAAAGCGGGACTATTTCCGCCTGGTCGCCCACGGTCAGCCCCACGACGGCCCTGGTCGTGTTCGACGGCAGCGCGGGCGGCAGTGTCTACAAGGGCCTGGCTATTTCGCGCTATGCGGGCGCCAATTACCTGTATGCGGCCGATTTCCACAACGGGCGCGTCGACGTCTTCGATGCCGGCTTCGCCAGGGTCGCCCTGCCTGGCGCATTCGGCGACCCCGCCTTGCCGGCTGGCTATGCGCCGTTCGGCATCCAGGCCATTGGCGAGCGCATCTATGTCGCCTACGCGAAGCGGGAAGCCAGCGGCGACGATGAAGAGGCCGGCGCCGGCCTCGGTATCGTGAACGTGTATGACACGGGCGGCACACTGATCAAGCGGCTGGTGAGCGGCGGCGCCCTGAATGCGCCATGGGGCATGGCGCTGGCGCCCGCCGGTTTCGGCACGGCCAGCAATATGTTGTTGATAGGGAATTTTGGCGATGGCAAGATCAATGCCTATGACCCCGACACGGGTACCGCCGCTGGCGTGCTGCGCAAGACGGATGGCACGCCTCTGGCGATCGATGGCTTGTGGGGCATCGCCTTCGGCAATGGCCTCAACAGCCAGCCCGTCAATACGCTGTTCTATGCGGCCGGGCCGGATGACGAGACGCATGGGCAATACGGGCGTATCGATTTGAAGTAGAAGCAACGTCCCCGTGCGCGCGCAGGGCGGCACGGGGGGCGATCTTTACAGCTGGCGCGCCTCGAACGTATTGCACTGGGCAATCTGGCCGCTCTCGATGCCCTTGCTGAACCAGCGCACGCGCTGCTCTGAGGTGCCGTGCGTAAATGAGTCCGGCACGACATGGCCTTGCGACTGGCGCTGCAGCGCATCGTCGCCAATGGCCGTGGCCGCTTTCAGGGCCGCTTCCACGTCGCCCTGCTCCAGGATCTTGCGGTCGGCGTTCGCGTGAAATGCCCACACGCCGGCAAAGCAGTCGGCCTGCAATTCCAGGCGCACGGACATGGCGTTGGCCTGGCGTTCGGAGGCCGTGCGGCGCGCATTGTCGACCTTTTCGGACAAGCCCATCAGGTTCTGCACGTGGTGGCCCACTTCATGAGCGATCACGTAGGCCTCGGCAAACTCGCCCGAGACCTTGAAGCGCTGCTGCATCAGATTGAAGAAATCGAGGTCCAGATAGACTTTCTGGTCGCCGGGGCAATAGAACGGCCCGCTGGCGCTCTGGCCCGTGCCGCACGCCGTCGGGATGCTGCCGGAAAACAGCACCAGCTTGGGTTTTACATAGCTGCCGCCTTCGGCCTTGAACAGGGCGCCCCAGGTGTCTTCCGTATCGGCCAGCACGGTTTTCACGAAGCGGGCCATCTCGTCCGATTCGGGCGGCTGGCGCGCCGGGGCCTGGCTTTGCTGGGTGCTGACCTGGCCGCCACCGCCGCTGAGCAGGTTGAGCAGGGTCAGGGGATTGACGCCCAGCACATACGAGCCGACGAGGGCGATGACGATGGTGCCGATGCCGATCGAGCGCCCGCCAAAACC